>JAHJTR010000223.1 GCA_018829865.1 Patescibacteria group bacterium
AGCTCAGCAGTCAGATATTCACTGCGTTCATAACTGTCTGCTGGCTTCCGCTCGCATTTTGCGGGGGCCCCTAGTTTGTCGTCACTTAACCACTCTGCAGCTTTCGAATCATCCTGCGGATGCTTCTTCAGCTTCCGAGTGTCGCTCCTCTCCCCACAAAATACGTTCGCTGCGCTCTCTTCTCATTTTGCGGGGGCCCCCAGTTTTTGGGAGAAATGGCTTTGGTTGCGTCTGCAATCGAAGAGTTTATTTGTAGGATTGCTGTTTGAGGGTTTGCTGGCTCCAAAAAGGCGCTTCCTGCGGTCGCTGTTTTTGGGTTTGTTTGCAGACTGTTGGTCTTTTTTTGCTGTGCTGTAAAAGTCTTTCTGGCTTCTGTGCGTCGTTTTTTTCCCCACAAAATATGTTTGCTTTGCTCTTGCGGGAGATTTTGGGTTCGGGAGATATTTTTCTTGAATTAAATTTTATGTGAATTCATGAATACGGAAAAAATATTTTGTACTTTTTCCCCGGGGATTTTAA
Source organism: Patescibacteria group bacterium (assembly GCA_018829865.1). Classification (GTDB taxonomy): domain Bacteria; phylum Patescibacteriota; class Gracilibacteria; order UBA1369; family JAHJTR01; genus JAHJTR01. Next base: position 520 of record JAHJTR010000223.1, read on the forward strand.
TGTTTTTTGGGTTATTTCTTGCCTTGTTTCTTTTTAAAAGTGAGGTTTTGTGTTATAATTATGAGATTTATTGTGAACATATTAATACAAATGTTGAATACAAAAATTTTAATTGATGAGCTTGCCAAGATTGATGTTAATACTGTCAAAAATTGGCAAAAATATGAGGAGGATGCAAAACTGAAAAGCTTGCTGCTTAGTGAATATTTGCTTAAATATGGTAATTATGAGGAAAATAAGCTGAAAGCGGCATTGGCAAAGGCTTATGGTGTTGGGTTTGTGCCGCAATTGCCGGATAGACTGATGAAAATGACTGAGTTTTATATGCCTCTTAGTTTGGCTAAAGCTCAAAGTATGGTTGTATTTGAGTCGAATGCCAAGGTGGTAAAAATTGCAACTTCTAATCCTGCAAATGGTGAGGTCTTTGATCTCCTTAGAAAAAAAATTAAGAAGAGTATTAAGAAATATTTTGCTTTTAGCTACGAAATTGAAAAATCTCTTAAAGAAACGCAGACCGATTTTGAGGAACAATTTAAGAATTTGAAGGTCGGTGCGCTTAAAGATATTACGAGTATTGAGTCTCTTAAGAATTCTTCGCAATTGCTTGATATTATTCTGCTTAACTCCCTTGAATATAAATCTTCAGATATTCATATCGAGCCGCATGAAGAGCGCCTTGTGATCAGGTTTAGAGTTGATGGGGTGCTGCAGGACATTATTGATTTGCCTTTGAAACTTGCGGATATTATTACGACCAGAATTAAGGTTTTGGCGAGTCTGAGAATTGATGAGCATCAAAAACCGCAGGATGGTAGGTTTAAATTGTCGCTTCCTGATGGGAATGAAATTACTACCAGGGTCTCTATTTTGCCGATTTATGAAGGAGAGAAAGTGGTGATGCGTATTTTAAGTGCGAAAAGTCAAAAAACACAGCTAAAGGATTTGGGATTTACTGATGATAATCAGTCAATTATTTATAGCAATATTGATAAGGCTCACGGGATGTTGCTTGTGACGGGGCCGACCGGGAGTGGTAAAACTACGACATTATATACGATTTTGAAAATGCTTAATAAACCTGAAGTGAATTTGGTGACTATTGAGGATCCTATTGAATATAGACTTGATAGAGTTAATCAGATTCAGGTTAATAATGCTGCTGATCTGACCTTTGCAAGTGGGCTCAGGTCGATTTTGAGGCAGGATCCGGATGTGATAATGGTTGGTGAAATTCGTGATGAAGAAACGGCTGGTATTGCTGTTAATGCGGCTTTGACCGGTCATTTGGTGCTTGCCACTTTGCATACGAATTCGGCGATTGATTCTTTGCCTCGTTTGCTTGAGATGGGGGTTGAACCATATTTGGTGGCTTCGACTGCTAATGTTGTTGTTGCTCAGCGTTTGGCTCGTTCTTTGTGTGAGAAATGTAAGAAGGAGATTGAATTTTCTCAGGAGATTTTAGACTCCTTTAAACTGGAGGACTCAGATTTCTCAAAAAATTTGAATGACTTTGCGAAGAAATATATTCCTGTAGGAACAAAAATCTTTCAGGCTAAGGGATGCTCTAAATGTGGTGATACCGGTTATTCGGGGCGAATTGCTCTTGCTGAAGTGCTTAGTGTGACTGAGGATATTCAAAAATTGATTTATGGGCGTAAATCTCCTCTGGAAATATTAGTTTCGGCTAAGGAAAATGGATTTAAAGAATTAATTGAGGATGCCTTGTTAAAAGTACAGGAAGGCAAAATTTCGCTTGAGGAAATTGTTCGAGTTCTTAAAGAGTAAACAAATGCCTTTATTTAAATATAAAGCGGTTAATCAAGATGGTCAGCGAATTGAAAGCAATGTTTTTGCTTTAAATGAAGATGAGGCTGTGAATTCGCTTAAGGCTAAGAAAATTGTTGTTGTGAAAATTGAGGAGGCTAAGGTTAAAATTCATTTTTGGCAGAAATCTTATGGTCATGTGAGCTTTAAAGAAAAAAGTGTTTTTTTGAAATATCTTTCATCTATTTTGAAGGCGGGGCTGAGTATAAAAAAAGCTATGGAAATTTTAGGTTTGCAGATGAAAAATAAATTTTTTGCTAATATTATTAGTGAAATAAGAGAAAGTATTGTAAATGGCCAATCATTTAATGCAAGTCTTAGCAAGTATCCAAAGGTTTTTTCAGCCGTTTTTGTGAATATGATAGCTGTTGGGGAGGTTTCGGGTACTTTGCCCTCGGTTCTTGAATATCTTGATAAATTGATGACAAAGGATTATAGGTTTAAACAAACGATTAAGGGGGCAATGACGTATCCCGTTGTTATTTTGGTTTTGGTTGTTTCGGTATCGGTTGGTCTTATTAAATTTATTGTTCCGAGAATTACTAAGATTTTTAAGAGTTTTGATGTTGAACTGCCGCTAATGACTAGATTTTTAATTGGTGCGGAATCTTTTCTTTCAAATTATTGGGTATTATTGCTCATAGCTATTGGATGTTTGGCTGTGGGAATAATTGTGATGCTTAAGGTTCGCAGAATTCGTAAGATTTTTCATAAAGTTTTATTGAGATTGCCGGTACTTGGTGGACTTATTAAACAGATTCAGGTTGCGAGATTTACGCAAATAGCTTCATCTCTTATTAAAAGTGGTTTGCCGATTGTTAAATCTTTAGCAATAACATCTAAGACTTTGAAAAATCTGGTTTATAGTGATTATGTTGTTGATGCGGTGTCATATATTGAATCAGGGGGAGATTTATCTGATTATCTTGAACAGAGACCGGATCTTTTTGATCCAATAATTACTCAAATGATCAGACTTGGTGAAAAAACAGGAACATTGGATCAAACAATGGATAGTATAGCCGAATTAAATGAGGCTGAAGTTAATGAGAAAGTTAAAACCATATCGGGCCTTATTGGTCCGGTTATGCTTATTATTATGGGATTGCTTGTAGGAGGAATAGCAGTCTCAGTCATTATGCCGATTTATCAACTACCTACTCTAATGGGACGCTAATGAGATTTGAATTTTTAAAAAATAGGGGATTTACATTGCTTGAAATTATTGTGGTAATGATGATGTTTGCTATTATTGTGGGAGGGCTATTTGCGTATTCGCGAGATACATTGGTTAGTACTCAGTTTCATACCGTAGTTTACGAGATTAAGCATTCTTTATTAACCAGCGAAAATTATAGTAGGGCTAATTATTTGAATGTGAGGAGTGGTATGTCTTTTGATGATAATTTCTATACTGTATTTTTTGCGGATACATATTCGTCAATTGATACGGCTAATATTGCAACTGAATTGCCAAGCACGATTTATTTTAGTGAGGCTTCATTTGGTGGTGACAGTATTCTCTACTTCTCAAAATTTACTGGGATTCCCGATTCGACGGGGACGATTACAATAAATGATTATTCAGGAAGACAAGCGTCTATTTCTATTGATACAGAAGGGGTTATTGATATTACATATAATTAATGAATAAACAGAGAAAAAAAAATAGATGTGGATTCAGTTTGATTGAAATAATCTTGGTTATTGTAATGATGCTTATTTTTTCAGGTGCATTTTATTCGCTTGATTTGGTTAATAGCTTTTCTGTGGAGAAGAAAATTAATAATTCGCATGCGATTAATTATGCAAGAGAGGGATTGGAAATAGTGCGCAATATTAAATATGAAAATTATTTGAGCTTGCAAGATGGAGATTATTATTTAAGTGAGAGCTCTGGTGATTATTCGCTTGTTTCAGGGGGGATTGAGACTATTAGTGATTTTTATACCAGGGCAATTAATATTGCTCCTGTGTATCGTAATGCGGCAAATCAAATTGATGAAAATGGTGAAAACCTTGATAATTTGACGAAAAAAATTACGGTTACGGTTTCGTGGGAGGGGCCTTTTAATGATAATAAAAGTATTGTTGTTCAGGAATTTTTGGCTGATTGGCAGGGGATTTCTTGGATTCAGACTACAAAAAGTCATTTTGATGCCGGTGTAAATAGTAATACGATTGTGTATGTGTCTGATCCGATTATTCCGGATAATGGGAAGATAGAGCTTGAGCCGGCCGTTGCACAGACAACGTATCTAGGAACAGCTAATGTTTATGAGCGAGCCAAGGGTATTTTTTATAAAGATAATGTTGTTTATGTTGCCGTGGCGAAAGCGAGTGGTGGTTTGTGTAGTGTGGGGGTTACCGATCCCTTAAATGTGGTTGAATTGGATTGTATTGATATAGGGGCTAAGGCTAATAATTTGGTTGTTAGTGGTAATTATGCTTATGTTGTGCAAGATTCTAAAAATAAAGGGCTTGCTATAGTTGATATTTCGGATCCGGAAAACCTTGATTTGGTTTCGACGTTAGATGTTTATGATTATGCAAAAGATATTGATATTCAGGGTAATTATGTTTATTTGGCGGTTGATCATTGGTTTTATTCTATGGTTATTGTAAATGTATCCAATCCTAGTTCGCCTTTTGTGGCCAGTAATGCCATTGCTTTTGGAGTTGCTAATGCTATTGAGGTTTCGGGAAATTATGCTTTCTTGAGTTTGGATAATACATTGCAGGTTTTTAATGTTGCTAATGTTAATTTTCCCTATTTGACTTCTTTGGCGATTATCGGTTATGAATGCGGTGGAAGTGTTTTTAGAGATAATTACTTGTTTTTGGCGGTAAAAAAGAGTGATGCCGGTTTATATATTCTTGATTATACGAATATTGCTTGGCCATCGTTAGTTGATGCAATTGATGTTGGGAATATAGCTAATGATGTGGATATAAGTGATGATTATTTGTATGTTGCGGTTGATGAGAATGCTGCCGGGGCTGCGGTTTATGATATTTCTGATTCTGAGAATGTTACTTTTTTGGAAAATGTTGATATTGGAGGGAAGGGTAACTCTGTTCACTCTACTTCTAGTTATATTTATTATGCAGTTGATACGGCGCTTCAGGGCGTGGCTATCCTTACAAAAGTAACGACTCAATTGCAGCAGGATGGTAATTTTACTTCTAAAATTCATGATACGGGATCTGAATTGTATACTTATAAAAATATTAACTGGTTAAGTTCGGATCCTCCGGGTACAGAGATTAAGTTCCAAATTAGAACAGCAGATACTGAATTGGGGATTTCTGCGGCGGAATTTGTTGGATCTGATGGCACTAACTCCACATATTACACTGTATCTCCCGCAGTTATTACATTGAGCCCTACCAGAAGTGGGCAGAGATATATTCAATGGAGAGCATTTTTTGGTGGTGACGGAAATTCATCATCATCTTTAGAGGAAGTAACAATTAAATATGAATAAAATAAATTTTAAAAAAGGTTTTACACTTGTGGAGATAATTTTTTATATGGCTTTGTTTGCGATAGTGATTGTTGGAATGTTTAATATGGCGGTTTTTTTGACGGAGAGAAGCCAGCTTGTTATTGAAAAAAATCAGCTTGTTACCGAGTCATCTCTTTTATTTGATGAGGTGGCTAGATTGATAAAAACCGGTAAAACTGTTAATGATGCGAATTCGACGCTTGATCAGGATTTATCCGTATTTGAATTTGATGATGCGGATGCTAATACCATTAAGCTTGAGGTTGTTACCGGTGTACTCAAAAAGACTTTTAATGGTGGTACTGCTCTTAATTTGCATTCAGATGATATTTCAGTCGATAGATTTTATGTAAGGAAGTTGAACCAAGCGAATAATGTTGGGTTGATAAATGTTAGCATGGAATTTTCAAATTCTTTTGGTCAGGAATTTGCTTTAACTACTACTCTTAACTTTGTTTATGAATAGAAGAAAATTAAAAAAAGGCGGATATATTGCTTTGATTAGTGTTTCTATAATAATGGTAGTGCTTATTATTTTTCTCACGAGTGCTCAATTCATTATTTCCTCGGGTTTGCAGGGAGGATTAACCGATAGATTGTCGATTGAAGCTTACTCTGTAGCCGAAACTTGTTTTGATGATGCTTTGATTTTACTTAGAAGTAATTCATCTTATGTTGGGGGAAGTTTGAATGTAGCGGATGGATATTGTATAATTGTATTAACTGATTCAGGTCCAAATACAAAAAACATTCAGGTTGAGGGAAGTACTTTAAATACATATTTTCAGACCATTGAGGCTGAAATTGAGATTATAGAGACCTCAGATACGAAACAGATAATTATTCTTAGTAAAAACAGATATTAATGCAATTAAATAAAAGTTATGTAAGTATAGCGTTTAGAGATGATGTGCTGGTGGCAGCTGAATTTACTTATTCATTCAAGAAATTTGTTCTGCAGAGTTATAATAGAAAAAACTTACCGGTTGGAATTATTGAAAATGGTGTTATTAGAGATGAGAATAAATTGGTTGAATTTTTAAGTGATTTGGTTGCTAATGCTTGGCCATCTGCTATTAAAGCTAGGGATTGCGTTGTTATTATTAACGATAGTCAGGTTTTTCATCATACATTTAATGTGTCTGCGAACTTGGATGATAAAGAGCTTTTGGCTGTAATTCCAATTGAAGCTGAAAATATTATCCCATTTAAACGTGATGAGATTTACTGGGATTTTAGTGTTTATCCCAATGAAAAAGATAAGGATAAATTGAATGTTCAGTATTCAACTATTATGAGATCTACTGTTGATTCTTTTGTTTCTGTGCTTGGTAAGGTTGGATTTGAGATTTCTATTTTAACCAGTCATATTGAGGTTTATAAAGAGATTCTTTTTGATTTGCCATTGAAAACTGAAAAAGTTTTATTGCTTGAGATTGATAATAATGATACACATATTTTATTTTTTGATAAAAATGTGTTGCAGAGTACAAAGACTGTTGACATGGGTGTTACTCCTTACCTTAGGGAACTAGCGAATAATAATAATCTTGATGGAGCGTCGGTTGTGAATTTATTGACCTCTAAGCAGGAAAAAAAATTGGATCTTGGTGATCAGGAAAAATTCTTTAAGGATTATGCTGCTGCGGTGCAGGAAGGTATTAGCGATATTGTTGATATAAAGGCTGTGGATAGGATTTTTGTTTGGGGCAATGGACTTAGAATTCCTAATTTGTTTGCATTTTTGACTGAAAATCTTGATCCGAGATTGGAGGTTAAGGTTTTATGGCAGCCTATTACTTTATCAAAAGAAATTGAGAAACTGCCGAAAATTGTGGCTTTCATTAATCAGGATATTATCAATTTCGGTTTGACGGTGGGGGCTGCGTTTAATTTTATTAATTTATCGAATGGGTTTCGTATTCATAATTTATTACCATTTGATAAACGGCAGCAGGCAGGCAATAGAATGCTTACGGGATTTTTGAATAGAATAGGATTTTTGATTATTTTATTAAGTTTGGGAATTATATTTTTTATGGGATTTTTTGCTACTTCTTTTAAATATGAGCTTCGAAAATTGGATGCTGAAACTCGTAACTTTGAAAAATTGATATATGGAGATAGATATTTTCAAATAAAAAAGGAAATTTTAGATTTAAACCAGGAAATTATTGGCCTTTATGAGTTAACTAGCAATATTCAAAATGTGCCAACTTCCTTCTATAAAATATTAAATCTTGATACTCCGGCAATTAATATAAAAAGAATTTTATATAATAAGAATAATAATATTATTAGTGTGAGTGGAGTTGCTGATACCAGACAGGAATTATTGGATTTCAGGGATAAACTTGAGCAAATTACTGAAATAGGGAATTTGGATTTGCCACTTTCTAATTTTGATACGGGGAGAGATATTGCGTTTGAAGTTAAAATTAAACTTAATCCTAATAATCACAAAGAATGAAAGTATATGATTTTTTTAGACAGAATTTGGTAATGAGAATTGCAATGTATATGACTTCAATTTCGATTATGTTTATGATTGTGGCTTTATTTATGATAAATAGCACTACCGAGGAAATCAGGAAACGTAGGGCTATATTGAATGCTAGGCAAAATATTCAATTGAATTTTGAGGAGGTCTTAGAGCTTTATTCAAGAGAATACCAAAATATTAAGGTTAACTTGGATTTGCTTAGGCCTGATTTTGAGGAAATTATTGGATCATTGGAGTTGCTTGAACTGGAAAGCAAGAAACTTGGATTTGAAATTGACATAAATAATATCCAGTTGGATAGTGGGGGGGCTGACTATGATTTTGTTAGATATAAAGTAAGTTTTGGTGGTACAAGAGGACAGCTTGATCAATTTTTAGGTATGTTGGGTGATTTACCTCCATATACTGAGATCCAGGATATTAGTGCTCAGGCTTCAACCGAGTTGGGATTTAGTTATTTGGCGAATTATCAAATAGTTTTTGATATATTTTTAAAGAAAAATTTAAATGAATAAATCTTTTATTGAAAATTATTTATTGCATATTGTGGTCTTTAGTTTTTTGGTGTTATTGTTATTATTGATTGCTATATGCGTTTTATTTATCAAATATGAGCAGCGATATGAGTTTAATATTCAAGGTATTGATGTTGTTGAAGTGAGGCTTCCGACTTTAGAGCTTGAAAAATATAATCAAATTGATAAAATCAGTAAGAAATAGTGAAAAAAGTTTTAATATATGTTTTTTATTAATTAAACAAAACAAACATGAACAACAAAAAAGGATTTACTCTTATTGAGATCCTTCTTGTAATTGTGATAATAGCTGTTTTGGCAGGGATTGTGCTTATTGCAGTTAATCCGGCTAGACAGGTGTCACAAGCTAATGATGCACAGCGCAGATCTGATGTGAATTCTATTTTGAATGCAATTCATCAGTATGCTATTGATAATCGGGGGGCTTTACCATCATCGATTACTACTTCTGCTCAGACAATGGGAAGTAGTGTTGGGCAAGCTAACATTTGTTCTAACCTTGTGCCAACGTATATAGCAGCATTACCGTATGATCCAACCGCATCAGGGTCAGGATATACTGATTGTGCGAGTTATAATACCGGATATACTGTGATTAAAGATGCAAATAATAGAATTACCGTTAATGCAGCTTCAGCTGAAGTTGATTCTATTAGTGTTACTAGATAATTAGTGTTATTGAATTTTTTGAACTCCTCACATTTATGTGGGGAGTTTTTGATTTGGTTTTTTGGAGGAGTATGGCAGGGATCTTGCTCTAATTGCTATTAATCTTTGAGCATTGCGGCCGTTTATTTTTATATGACAATTATTTTCTCTATGCTAAAATAGGCGTAGCTAAAAGCTATATTAATATCTAAAACTTAAAAAAATGGATGAGCAAAATCTGAATCGAATAGCAAAATATATTCGGTATTTAAGTTTAGCTTCAACAACTGAGGCTGGTTCAGGTCATCCATCATCTGCTATGTCTGCAACGGACTTGATGACGGTTTTAATGTTTGGTGGTTATTTTAAGGCGAAACTGGATGATCCCGGATATATTAATAATGATCGTTTGATTTTTTCAAAAGGTCATGCATCCCCGCTTTTTTATGGGTTGTATGTGGTTGCTAATAAAGTGACTGAAGAGGAATTGATGGATTTAAGAAAGTTTGATAGTCCGCTTGAAGGTCATCCTACAATGAATTTTCCTTATACTGAGGCGGCAACGGGTTCTTTGGGGCAGGGGCTTTCTGTGGGATTGGGGATGGCTATTAACGCCAAGTATATCGACAAACTCCCATATAAAACTTATGTGTTACTTGGTGATAGTGAGATGGCGGAGGGTAGTTGTTGGGAAGCCATTCAGCTTGCGGTGCACTATAAATTGGATAATTTGGTAGCGATAATTGATGTGAATAGATTGGGGCAAAGAGGTGAGACAATGTTTGATCATGATGTAGAGAAATTTGAGAAGCCGATCGCGGCATTTGGCTTTGAAACTATTGTCGTAGATGGGCATTCTTTATCTGAAATAGATGAGGCTTACAAAAAAGCAGCTGAAATTAAAGATAAACCGGTGATGATAATTGCAAAAACGCTTAAGGGTAAAGGTATTTCATTTATGGAGAATCAAGATAATTGGCATGGCAAGCCTCTTTCTAAAGATGAGTTGGCAAAGGCTATTTTAGAGATGGGGGAGATTGATAAAACTGTTAGAGCAACTACAGCTACGCCTGATGAGACTGATGTTAAAAGTGGTGAGATTGGTGAATGTGAGGAGTTAAAATATGTTAAGGGTGATAAATTGGCTACCAGAAGGGCTTATGGCAATGCGTTGCTAAGATTGGGTGCTAAGTATAAGGATTTGGTAGTGGTTGATGCTGAAACTAGTAATTCGACATATGCTAATAAATTTAGAACTGATTTTGATGATAGATTTTTTGAGATGTTTATAGCCGAGCAGAATATGATAGGTGTCGCTTTGGGGCTTTCTAAAAGGGGAAAGGTTCCATTTGCTTCTTCCTTTGCAGCGTTTTTATCGAGGGCGTTTGATCAGATAAGAATGCTTCAGTATTCTGATGCCAATGTAAAAATTTGTGGATCTCATGCAGGGGTATCTATTGGTCAAGATGGGGCTTCGCAGATGGGTTTGGAGGATATTGCGATGATGAGAACTCTTTTGGGAAGTACGGTTTTTTATCCCAGTGATGCCGTTTGTGCTGAGAAACTTATTGAGGAGGCTATAAAAACTCATGGGGTGTTTTATATTCGCACGACGCGTATGGAAACTCCTATAATCTATGATAATAATGAGGAATTTAAAATTGGCGGGAGTAAAGTGGTTAAAGAAAGTGATAATGATGTTGTTACTGTTGTGGGGGCGGGGATTACTTTATACGAGGCACTTAAGGCGTATGAAGAGCTGAAGAGTGAAGGGATTAATATTCGGGTTATTGATTTATATTGTGTGAAGCCGGTTGACGTTGAGACTTTAAAAAAGGCTGCGAGTGAGACAGGTGCGATTATTACGGTTGAGGATCATTTTGCTGAAGGGGGTATTGGGGAGGCTGTAAGCTCTGCTTTAGCTGCCGAGGATGTTAAAATTTATTCATTGGCGGTACGTAAAATGCCGAGGAGTGGAGAACCTGATGAATTGATGCAATTTGAAGAAATTTCCGCTAAGGCTATTGTTAAAAAAGTTAAGGATATTAAAAAATAATAAAAATAAAATGTCGCAAATAGATGATTTACTGAGTTATCTGAGGAATCAGGTTGGTAAGCCTTATGTGCTTGGGGCCATTGGTCCTAATGAATTTGATTGTTCGGGATTAACTTATGCAGCTTTTAAGGAAGTTACAAGTCTTGAGATACCGAGAGTGTCTTCGGATCAATTTGGTGCCGGTAAAAAGGTTGATGAAGCTGATATTAAGGAGGGAGATTTGGTTTTTTTTGATACGGGTTGGTCTAAGCGAAAGCCTAATCACTTGGGGGTTTGTATTGGCAATGGGAATATGATAAATGCGAATAGTTATTATAGTGATGTTCATGAGGAGAGTTATCTGAGTGCTTATTGGTCTTCTAAGTTTATGGGTGCTCGGAGAATAATTGGTGTTGAATCTTCTTTTAAGGATCTTTTTGTTGAAGATATTTTTTTTAGTTTTGTGTCAGATTTGTATGACAGAGGTGTTGTTGAGGGATATCCGGTTGTGGGTGCTGAAAAACCTGAATTTAAGCCGGATGGAGATATTAATAGGGCTGAGATATTAAAAATCATTCTCTTGGCTTTTAATATTCCCATTAAGGAATCCGGTAGTCTTACTTTCCCTGATGTAAAGGATACTGATTGGTTTTTTAAATATGTATTGACTGCTTTTGAAAATAGTATTATTGATGGTTATCCTGATGGGAGTTTCGGGCCTGCAAATAGTATTAATAGAGTTGAGGCTTTAAAAATGATTTTGGAGGCTGCAAAGGTTGATTTGTCAGTGTCTTTATCGACAAATTTTGATGATGTAAAAGAGGCTGATTGGTTTTATAAATATGTTGCGTATGCGTATGATAAATACTTAATTTCGCCTCAGTCGGAAACTTATTATGGTTGTGCTGAAAACATGAGTAGAGGAGAAGTGTGTATGACAATTTCTAAGTTAATTTAATATGCTAAGACGTTACAGATTAGTTGCAATATTTTCACTACTGGGTGCATGTTTTTTGCATCGTTTGGATATTTATTTTTTCTCTAAGTTGTCTGCGGTTTTGACAACTGAGCAGTTGGTTTTTTTAGGCATGTTGACATCGGCTTTAATCTTATTGCCCTATGTAAAAGCGAGAAAGGAGCTTAGGGAGATTAATAAAATGTCATGGAAAAAGATGTTTTTATTTTTGCTGGCTGTGATATGCGGGAGTATTTTATCTCCCTACTTTTTTTTAGGTTCCCTTAAAGCCGGAAGTCCCTTGAATTCGGTTTTGATTATTACATTATCTCCGATTTTTGTAGTTTTTTTTGGTAGAGTTATTTTAAAGGAAAGAATAAGAATTAACTCATTGATTGGAGGACTAATTCTAATGAGTGGAGTTTTATATGTTATTACTCAAGGTTTTACATTGTCCAATTTAAGTATTACCAGTTATGAGCTTGTTATTGCAGCCGTTACGGCGGCGTTGGCAACGATTTTGTTTAGAGTGAGTGTTTATCATTTGTCTCCGGCAGTACTCACTTTTAGTCGTTGCAGCATTGGCGCTATTATTATGTTTGTTTTTGTGGGAATAATTTTTAGAGAAAATTTATCATCAATTGATTGGCATAGTTTGTGGGGATTAAAGTTTGAATTAATGGGTTTTGTAATATTAATCTATATTGTGCCGAATATTCTCTTCTTTTACGCAATTGAAAATATTAGTGCAATTTCAGTGGGATTACTTGAGTTAAGTACTCCAATATTTGGGGTTTTGATATCGGTCGTTTTGTTGAATGATAGTTTTCAGAGTTATCATGTTGTAGGGGTGATTTTGGTTGTTGTTGGTCTTGTGGTAACGCAATTGCGCCTGCATAGGAATAAGAGTATGGTTGAGCTTAGGGCGAGTCATAAAGTTATTCATCCTCATCATTAAATAAATATTTATGCCTCAGAGAGTGTCTGTAGTTAGAAATGTTAGTTGGGAGAGTGAAGATACTCGTGGTTTGAGCAAAACTCAGAAAGATGATTTTAGAGGTAAATGTGAGTTAATTTATCCGGCTTTTATAAATTACTTAAAATTGAAGAGGAAAGAGGGCGATCAAAGTCATGATGTAATTCGTCGGAAGTTGTATGATGTGCTTCATTTTAGGCATACTGATGCGGATATTTTTATAGATAGAGTTCTTAATGCAGTAGCTGCTCGAGCTTACGATGA
>JAHJTR010000224.1 GCA_018829865.1 Patescibacteria group bacterium
TAATCAAAACAGGTTAACAACCAACGCAAAAAAGATGGGCCTAAGCCTAACTTTTTTAGTACTGGGCTTTGCACTTGCTATTGGCATCAATCAAGCTTTAGCAGCCCCTACTGCAACTCCTCCAAACAGCAATGTAACACCGAATTTTGAAGGAATTAATCTAAATGGAGGGACTATCAATCTAAAAAATACTTCAAATCAAAATACGATTGATATCATAGGAAGCGGTACTGCAAACCTTGGAGGAATCAATTTCTACGATGCCGTAGGTAGCAAAAGTATTGTAATTAGAGGAGATATAGGAGAAGTAATGGCAAAACAATTAAGAGCGCCAAAACTCTTCACTGACTACATAACAACACAAATTGAAAATGTATTTGGTACAGATAATTGGGGTAAGATCACTCAAAAATATGGAACCGGAGGCTATGCTGAGATGATATTCACCGATTCGGGAAGTGAAGAAAAATTAAAACTGGAATCAAATACCGGTAATATAACTTCATCCGGAAATCTAACAGTAAAAGGCACAATAAAAACCGATAAAATCGAAACTCTTATTAACAGCATGGTTGAATTTACTAAGCCTGTTAAAGCAACTAAAATAATTACTGACATATTTTCAATTACCGCAGACATAGTAATCATCGAAAAAGATGAAACTACAAATTCCGGTAAAATCACCATTAAAGACAATAATCTTTGGCCGGGAATTATACTTGATGGTAAAACACAAAAAATTAGTGCAACAAACATCACAGCCTCAAATATCGGTAAAATCTACTATTTAAATTCCGGATGGAAAAGCCAAAGCATTCCCTCAGGAAGCTCTCAAGCTACAACAATATATTGTAATGCAGGACACTCCGTAACCGGTTGTCACGGATATCTATGGCCATCTGTCGTAGGTGTATATTATGTAGGAGGTTACCCATACGGCTCAAATGGATGTGCATCTAATTACTACAATACAACCGGTGTCACAGCAAATATCTGGGTTCAAGATAGTGCATTCTGTTTTGATCCTACTTCCAATTAGAATTTAGCGAGTAGGAGGACCAACCGCTGCAGCAACTTGATTCTCACATTTGTTTACCAAATCGGCATTCTCCAATCCCTTGCACAGCTTGCTATCTTTTTTATCGGTTGCATTTTTTACCACAATATCAAACTCGCAATCCGCTTTAATTTTTTTAGATAAAATATCATCGCACGATTTTAAATCACCATTTTCTTTCGCAATATCATAAACAGCAGTATCCTTTTTAACTCCTTCAGCCAATTCTTCAGTGATAGAATCACTTTCATTCTTACCATCATCAGAAACAACTTTTTCAATTTCCGAGCTCTTACTCTCACCATTTTTAGCCACCTCATTCCCTTGAAACAAAGAACATCCGGCTAACAATAGCAACAGAACAACCGAAACAATTAATAGATTTTTTTTCATAGCAATTTGCTGTTAATGTTTATTTTTAAAGAAATTCTACTATAATACGGTCGCTTTAAGCAAATCATTTCTTAAATCAAACCGATGAAAATTGCGATAAAAACGCTCGGCTGCAAAGCCAATAGATTTGAGTCCGATAAAATCGAAGACAAATTAAAACTACTTGGATTTCAAATAGTCAATACCACCGAAATTGCTGATTTTTACATTATAAATACCTGCACGATAACCCATGTTGCCGATAAAAAAAGCCGTCAAATCATCAGGCAATTCAGACGAAAAAATAATAACGCACAAATAGTTGTTATCGGATGTGGCACAAAAGATAAAAATAATACATATAATGAATTATCTGAAATTAATCATATTTTCACAAAATCGAGTGAACTAATCTCCTTCTTTAAAAAAATAACACCCACAAAAAAAGGCTCAAATAAAACATTTCAAAGCCGCACAAGAGCTTTGGTTAAGATTCAAGATGGTTGCAATAATTTTTGTAGCTACTGCATCGTACCTTTCGTTAGAGGCAGAGAAAAATTTTATAGCGAAACGGAAATTCTAAAATGTGTCAGAGAAAAAATCTCACGGGGCTACAAAGAGATAGTAATCACGGGAATAATTGTGGGCAACTGGAAAAGAGAGGGAAAAGACTTCGCAGATCTATTACATAGAATATTAAAAGAACCGGGTCTTGAAAGGCTCAGATTAAGCTCTCTTGAACCGGAGAATTTTAACGACAGATTTTTAGATCTCTTCAATAATTCTAAATTTTGCAAACATTTGCACATTTGCTTGCAATCAGGGTCGCACAACGTCCTCAAACAAATGAAAAGACGCTACAACATTTCAGCATTCAAAAAAATCTGCAAAAAACTCCAAAAAAAAGTACCGAATATTGCATTAACAACAGATGTTATAGTTGGATTTCCGGGTGAAACTGAAAAAGATTTCAAAGAAACACTGAAAGTATGCAAAGAAATCGGATTTGCCAAAATACACGCTTTTAAATATTCAATCAGAAAAGGAACAATAGCTGCAACGATGCAAAATCAAATACCCTACGAAACAAAATTAAAAAGATCGAAGGAATTAATTAAAATCGGCAATCAACTGAGAAAAAAATTCATCGAAAACCACCTAGACAAAGAATTAGAAGTACTATTCGAACAAAAAAACAAAGACTTCTACACAGGACTAACTAGCAACTACATACAAGTTAAAGCTAAATCCCAAAAAAACCTGATAAATCAAATTTTAACCGTACAACCGAAAAAAACAAACAATGACTTATCGGTTACAGCATCACTAAAGTCCTAATTGTTTACGAATCTTCTGCGCCTCATCTTCATCCTCTCTCTGCCGAACATCCTGCGCATATTTAAGCTCCAAATCA
>JAHJTR010000028.1 GCA_018829865.1 Patescibacteria group bacterium
TATCACAACCTATAAAAAAACTGCTTTACGGGGTTAGTAGAATCGAAAGTGGAGATCTGAACTTCAAAATTAATATGAAGCAAAAAGACGAATTCGGATTTTTAGCCCAAAATTTTGACGAGATGACCGGGCATTTGGGGCGCAAAACAAAGGATCTCCAAAATGCCATAACGGATCTCAAAGCAAAGAGTAATTCCCTTATGCAAGAGAAAAGTAGACTTCAATCCATACTTGATGCCACCGGTGACGGGATACTTATGCAGGGATCAGACGGTAAAGTAACAGTAATGAATAAAAATATCGTTAATTTCTTTGGTGAGCAAACAAGTAAAATTGCCGCAAGTAATGATGATTCATTTCAAAGTATTTTGGTTCAGCAATTCGGGGTCGAAAATACTCACGAAATTTTTGCCAGAGCAGCCGAAAATAAAACGATAAATCAAATAATTACAATAGAAAATCCTTACAAAATAATATTTGTCCTTTCGCTTCCAATTAAGGCGGGAGATAGTGGACTTCAAATAGGTAGAGCCTGGTTTTTCAGAGATATGACCAAAGAAAAGGATTTAGAAAAAACCAGAGATAAATTTATTTCTGTGGCGTCTCACAAATTAAGAACTCCATTAACAAATATTCGCTGGGGCGCTGAATTTCTTAAAGAGGAGGAATCTCAGAATTTAGACGAAAAAAAGAAAAAATTCATCGATATCATTTATGACAATACGCTTAGGCTAACATCACTTGTTAACATCCTCCTCAATGCATCATCAATTATTAACGATAAAGTTTTACTCAAAAAAGATAAATTCCTTATTGATCAGATAATAAAGGATATTATTCAAAGATACGGATCATCAATCGAGTCAAAGAAAATAGAGTTGAAAGCCCCTGACCTCACAAATTGTAATCTTGAAGTTGAGCTCGATAAATCCAAAATTGATCAGGTATTGCAAGCCGTTTTTGAAAATGCCGTTAACTACAGTAATAAAGAAGGAATAATCATGGTCGATATTAAAAAGGAAGGTGAATTTATAGAAGTACAAATTGCAGATAATGGAATCGGAATATCTGAAAGAGATAAATCAAAAATATTCACAAAGTTCTTTAGATCCGAAAAAGCCCAATTAATGGATACAGAGGGAAGTGGACTTTCACTATATTTATGCAAAGTAATAGTAGAATCTTCAGGTGGAAAAATTTGGTTTGAAAGTACCGAAGATAAAGGAAGTACATTTAACATCCAGCTACCGCTTAATCACGAATCAGAGTTTCAATAGAATTATACAAGCAGTACTCCGGCCAAAATAGCCACCATACCCAAGGCCTGCTTCCTATTAATTTTTTCCTTAAACAAAAAGTAGCAAAGAATAGTAATAAATATATTCGAAAGTGAAACCCACAAAATATTGATCACTGCCGTCACCGAAAATTGCAAAAGCTCCTCAAAAACAAGAACCGACAAACTGAAACAAATAAGCGATATCATTAATATATAGTTTCTTTTTTTTTCCACATAATATCGAGCCGCAATAACCGCAATTACATCCAAGCCCGTTAATAGTAAAACATAAGCAATCATAAAAATTAAATTAATGGTTTTTCTGCCGATTCCATTTCGATTACATCGCTATTTAAAGCCCCAGCTGCCTCAGTTTCTTCCGCAAAAACTTCCATCATTATTAATCCTCCAAAAATAAGCAACATGCCGGCTCCTTGAGTGTATGTAAGTTTTTCACCAAAAATAAAATAACCGGCTAAAGTTATTAGCACGGTCCCACAACCGATCCAAATTAAATTTAGAACCGCTGTTATTTTATTATTCAGCAATTTAATAAATAAATATCCGGCAAAACAAATAGCCCCAATTGATATCACCAAATACCAGTTATTGCCTGTATTATGAGCCATCCTTGCTGACATAGCCATAATTAAATCCATCAAAATCAAAACCGCTAAATTAAAGTAAAACTTCATAAATCTAAATTATATATCTCCTATACTATTATTAATAAAAATCTCTTCAGTACAAGCATTTTTTTCCAAAAACAAATTATGCACGATCACACTTGCAACAGTTTCCGGCTTCATAAAAAATTGCTTTTCAGTATCATCAACAAAGTGGTATAGCGGAGTATCAACAGCCCCCGGCCTCACAATCATCACTTTTATCCCTTTCTTCCTCACCTCATATCTTAGGGCTTTTGTAAATCCCTCAATCCCAAATTTACTGGCACAATAAATGCTCCAATCCTCAAACCCTTTAATCCCCGCAATCGACGAGATATTACAAATTACAGATTCCCTTTGCATCAACGGAATAACCGATTTTGTCATAAAAATCAGCCCCTTTAAATTAACATCCATAATCTGATGATATTGTTCCTGTGTAAGTTTTTCTAAAGAAGTGGCATAACCGACGCCCGCACAATTTACTAAAATATCAAAATGGTCAATATTGTGCTCGCGGGTAATTCTCTCTAACACCTTATCAATAGTCTCAATTTTAGATAAATCGCAATCATAAGAAAAGCAACCTTCAAATACCACAGAACTCGCTCTTCTTGATAATACAAAAACCTTACATTCTCTTTGTATTAATAATTTAGCTATTTGCTCTCCGATACCGGAACTACCACCAGTTACAATTACATTCTTTTGCATAGTTCTATTCTTGTTGATTTTTAACTATTTCATCCACCAATGAACCGTTGATCAATAGATCAAAGTCAATATTCTTCGCATTATTTCCATTGGTTTCACTTAAGAAATTATGAGCCTTCCTACTTAGTCCGTATAACGAAGAGTAACCGGAATTTCTGCTGAATGCCGTTTCATTATCTCTTAAATCAGGTATCTCCAATTTATCAAAAGTATCCACAACTTCCTGCCTGTTCATTCCAAGTTTATCCTTCATAATATCCGCAGATTCTAAGGTGTTTTCATTATAATATTCACCAGCCTCAACAATTGATTTTATAACCCTTATATATGCCTCACGATTATTATCCAAATGACTTTTTTTAGCTACATAAACGTCAACAATTGCTCCTCTAAGCTCTTTTGAATCTGTGATAACTACTCCACCATAATTTAAAATCGTACTGATACAAGGTTCATAACAAACACCGGCTTTAATTTTGCCCTCCTGCAATAATGTCGGTACATCA
>JAHJTR010000029.1 GCA_018829865.1 Patescibacteria group bacterium
CCATATTTAATCCAATAAAGCTTCTCCTTCCTCTCATCATACTTCACCTCATCATCAGAAATAGTCGAGCTACATCTGGGGCACCAATTCACAATTCTATGCCCGCGATAAATCAAATTATCCTCAAACATTTTTTTAAAAACATGCCTCACAGTCCGCGAAACATCACTATCCAAAGTATATTTCTCTCGAGTCCAATCGCAGCTGGCTCCCATCTTCCGCACCTGATTTCTAATAGTCGCCTGCGAACCCGCAACATATTCCTTCACCCTTTTTATAAAATCAGTTCGCCCCAAATCGTGACGGCTCTTGCCTTCCTCTGCCAAAATCTGCTCAACCTTATTTTGAGTAGCGATAGCCGCATGATCAGTACCCGGCAGCCACAAAGTCTCAAATCCGCGCATCCTCTTAAACCTAATAAAAATATCCTCAATCGCCAGCATCACAGCATGCCCCAAATGAAGCGTACCTGTCGCATTCGGCGGCGGCATAATTATACAATAAGGCTCTTTATTTTTATCTCTTGTAGGAGTAAAAGCCCCCGACTTCTCCCAAATCCCATATATTTTATCTTCCCATTCAACAGCATCAAAAGCTTTAGGAATATCTACCATATTATGACTATTTTACAAGTTAAACGCTTTGATATTGTTACCATAAATCAGCCCAAAAAGCGAAATAAAATAATCGTCATTATTGACAAATGAAGCGATTTATAATATAGTTTGTACAGGAAAAATAAGCCATTTCAGACAAAAATGAACAAAGAAAAAATTGATCACAATCAGCCGCTAAAAAATAATGCAGAGAGAAAGAATTTTCAGCAGGAGTCTAACGGCCCCGAGTTGAGCAAAATTAATGTTGAAACTTCTGAAGGAGTAGAAGGGCTTATTGGTAGCGAGGTAAGCGAATCAACAAGTGAGGGCAGCAATAAAGTTAATAGTGGGACAATACCTGCGGGCGCCACAAAAGCACAAATTCAAGATATCAAAGCTCACTTACTCAATAATTTGCCGCCCACAAAAGTCATGGTTAAAGAAATAAGGGCAATATTGAATATCGAAATGAAAGAAGTGGTTAAGCAAACAAAAAAAGCGCAAAAAGCAGGCAATTATTATCTGCTAAATAGGCTTTTCGCCAAGTTAAGAAGTATTACAGAGAAGCTAGCCAGAATAAAAGATGCAGGAATTGACTACGTAAAAAACCTCTGGTTAAAAGTAGTACACGGTATTATTTAGGTTTTTTCGGAGAGATTCAGCACCGCTCATTCTCCATGCAGCCGGGCCGGTTTTCAAGCTGGCAGGAGCATGGAGCCGGAGTAGCAGTGCAAGGAGTTGGAGCAGGATTGGAGTGCTGGAGTTGGAGCAGGGCTACAGCCCTGCTCCTTTTAAAAGCAAAAAAAGCCAGCAATTAAACCAGAGAACAAGGAAGCAAAGGAGCTGGAGCAGAGTTGCACTCTGCTCCAAAACGTTACGAAGCGGAGTACAACTCCGCTCCAACGCAATGCAGGAATTGACTACGTAAAAAACCTCTGGTTAAAAGTAGTACACGGTATTATTTAGGTTTTGCCCAAAAGATTCAGCGCAGCTTTTTCGCCAAGCGGCCGGGCCGGTTTTCAAGCTGGCAGGATTTGAGACCACGCAGCCTTTACATAGCCCTTAATATGGCTATAATAAGTGAGCTTTATCACATTTGCCAAAAAAACCGAATGAAGCTTTACACCCACAATCTCACCGAAGACGAGAAAAAATTGATAGCAGAAATCAATATTTTAAAGAAAGAAAAAAACGCAGTAATTTTAGTTCACAATTATCAGTCGCCGCAGATATTAGCTGTTGCGGATTACACAGGAGATTCATTTGCCCTCGCTGTTGAAGCACAAAAAACAACAGCCGACATCATTGTTTTTTGCGGAGTAAGTTTCATGGCTGAAACTGCAAAAATACTCAATCCTGGCAAAAAAGTTATTCTTCCAAGCATCGATGCAATTTGCCCGATGGCAGCCATGGTCGACCCCGATGGGTTGCAGCATCTGAAATCGCAGCATCCAAATGCAGCCGTCGTCGCTTATGTAAACACCACAGCCGCCGTCAAAGCTCTTGTCGATATTTGTTGCACCTCGGCAAACGCCGCGAAGGTTGTAAACTCCCTCGATCAATCAGAAATCATCTTCGTACCCGATAAGCATCTGGCAGCATACGTGCAAACAAAAACAACAAAAAAAATAATCCCTTGGGAAGGCTATTGCTATGTTCATTCCAAAATCACTTTAGATAGATTAAAAGACGCAAAAAACTCCCACCCAAACGCCGAAATAATTTCTCACCCCGAGTGCCCGATGGAAGTTTTAGAGGCCAGCGATTATGTACTGAGCACTAGCGGGATGATTAAAAGAGTGCAGCAAAGCAATTCACAAGAATTCATCATAGGAACCGAATGCGGCATGATTGAAGCTCTAAAGCAAGTCGCGCCCGAAAAAGATTTTTACACGTTTGGCACGATTTGCCTCCAACAAAAAAAGAACACTTTAGAAAATGTCTATGAGCATCTGCAAAATGAGACGCAGCAGGTTACGATTGATCAAGATATTATGGACAAAGCCCGCCAAAGTCTCGAGAAAATGATTGCCATTGGCCGAAATAATGAAGCTTAAAATATGCGAAATCCTCAAAAAACTCACATCAATAAGCCCCGTCTCAGTATTGACGACCCGAAATACACCGACTGCCTTTCGAAGGTTTATGATCTAATTATTAGCGCCGATCAAGTTAATGATAATGAGGAAGATTTAACAACCAAAATAGCAGTAACAAACCCCTCAGCCAAAAGCGGCTACCAAATCATCGCCAAGCAAAAAGGCAAAATCGCCGGCATTACAGAGCTCAAGTTTTTTGAAAAAAATAAAAAGCTAGGCTCACTCAATATAAAATTTTTCTTAAAAGACGGTAGCGCGGTCAAGCAAGGTCAAACAGTAGCCACTCTTACAGGCACAAATTCAGACATCCTCAAATACGAACGCTTCATCCTAAACTTCCTACAAAGAATGAGTGGAATTGCCACAGCCACAAGCGAAATTGTCCAATCCATAGCACCTTCTTCCGTCCTAATTTGCCCAACCCGCAAAACACTTTGGGGCCTTTTAGACAAAAAAGCGGTACTGATCGGAGGTGGAGGAACACACAGGCTTTCCTTACAGGATGGGGTCTTGGTAAAAGAAAATCACTTCCATGCAAATAAGTGTGATTTTGCTGAATCACTTGAGCACATAGTTAAGACCTACAAAAATCAGAGCAGATTTATTGAAATTGAAGTCGAAAATATGGCAGAAGTAAAACAAGCGGCATCAGCAATCAACAAATTAAAAAATCCATGCCTGCTTCTCGATAATTTCACTCCTAATCAAGCAGCCGCCGCAATAAAACATCTCCGCCAAAATCACCCCAATATTATTGTAGAAATCTCAGGCGGAATAACTCCAAAAAACCTCAAAAAATACGCCGCCCTAAAACCCGATATTATCTCAATGGGCTATTTAACAAATACCCCCCACACTGTTGATATAAGTATGAGGGGTATTTAGAAATAATTAAATTTTACTGAATTACACAGATTTATTCGTCAATAGAAAGATTACGTCTTTAATTGTCGTTGGGTTTAAACCACTGTTCTCTAAGACCATCTCTAATTCACTTTGCCCATCCTCCGTCAAATTAATCTGCTCACTCATATTGTATATCATCATCCCTAAAGATACTTGAGCTAATCCCCAAACATTGCCATATTGATTATCAGCTGCTATTGCCTTCTCTTTATCTAGTGATCCGCCTGTTACATTCTGATATTCTTGCTCCAAATCAGCTGCTTCTTCTTCAGTAGCGGGTTCGATTTCCTTTGCAAACATACTATTTAAAGAGTTATAGATTCCCTCTCTTCTCTCTCTGTCAATATCTGAGTTAAGCTCTGCGATTAACATTGATATTTCAGCTGACTCCTCACCAGTGAGGGCTTTTTCAAGCAATTGCACCAAATCCTCAGATACTGATGTAAAATCTTCTCCATTAGGCCCATAAGTAGGTTTGAGACCATTCACTCTTAAATCATCACGCATGCTAGCATCACTCATTCTCTCCATAAGCATCGCAAGTTTCTGCATTCGCTGTACGCCAGGGTCCATGTTCTCAAGAGCATCATTTGATGGCCCGTCTGATAATTTCATAGTTTTTTTGATAAATAATAATATGCGTGAATTATACAATTTAAAATAAAATTGTCAATGTGAAAATAATCACACATATGTATTACTCCTCTCTCCACCCCATCAAATGCAGATGCAAATGAAAAACCTCCTGCCCGCCTTTTTTACCGACATTAAATTGCAATTTATAGTTCAAAACACCCTTCTTCGCCGCATATTCCTTTGCAGCCACAACCATCCGCCCAAGCAGTTTTTCATCCTCCCCCTTAACATCAGAAACCTTTTCAATATGCTTCTTACTCACAAACAGCACATGTATCGGCGCCCGCGGATTAATATCCTTAAACGCAATCATCTCCTCATCTTCATAAACAAACTCGCTCTCAATTTCCTTGCCAACAATCTTACAAAAAATACAATCTTCACTCATAGATTTATTATTATGAACTGATTTTTTTATATCACATTATGCACTCGCCTCCCAGGAGATATTTTTATATTTCTTGGCAATCTCATTAAGACTCAACACCAAATCGATAAAAAAGTTAATTTTCTCAATATCAAAATTCTTACGATTAGAAAGATTCCTATTATTTAGCAAAATTTCATCCTTGGTTTTCTGCCAATCATCAAATGGCTCAATAACCTTTTCGTACCCTGGCTTATCCACATGGCTAAACATTTTCTTCGTAATAACGAGCATCGCATTAACCTTTTTCAAAGCCAGCCTAAGATCCCGTTTCTGAGACACCGAAAATTCAATATCCCGTGCAATCATTTTAGTCACAACCTCATGAATATTTTCCGCACAATCCCCGATCTGCTCATAATGATTTACCATATGAATATGCCTCGATAATCGGCCGGACTGTTCGTCAGTCAAATTCATTTTTGCACTTTTGCCGACATAGTCCAAAATCTTCTCTTGATACTCGTCTAGCTTTTCCTCCAGCACAAGAATCTTTTTGCCCTCCTCTTCATTCTGATTAAATATGAATTTTTTAATAGAGGAGTAGGATTCTTGCGTCATTTTATGCATTTTACTAATGGCAAGTCTACTATGATCCAAGGCAACTGTAGGTTCCAGAGCAGATGAATCATCCAAAAACGCCAGCTCTTTTTCTTTGGCACTTTTTGGAACCAAAAAATATGAAGCCTTCACCAATAAAGCAATAAAAGGAAAAAATATCAACGCCGCCATTACGTTAAAGAATGTATGAGCATTGGCTACCATTCTAGTTGTCGAGGCATCCTGCCAAATTATATAAGAAACGGCTTCAACCATTTTTGTAAATTGTGGTAGGAAGAGTAAAAACAGCGCCGCCGCTAATACATTAAACATAAAATGAATCCGCGCGACTCTTTTTGCATTGGCGTTGGCATTAATAGCTGCAATATTGGCAGTTATTGTTGTACCGATATTTAAACCGAGAATTATTGGGATAGCACTTTCAAGGGGTATAGCCCCCGCAGAGGCCATAGCAATAGTAATACCGATTGTCGCCGAGCTGGACTGAATAATGAAGGTGAAAAAAGCTCCGGATAAAAGACCCAGAATCGGATATTTCGCAAATGTCATCAGTCCATCACTAATTGCGGGTAAATCCTTAATCACAATTAATTCCTCCTTCATCAAAGATAAACCAAAAAACAAAATACCGAATCCCGTTAACACTTCCCCTATATACTTTAGCTGATCTCTCTTGGAAAATATCAATAAAAAAACACCAATCGCCACAATTGGCAGAGCATAAATATCGAGATTAAACGCTATGATTTGGGCAGTAATGGTTGTACCGATGTTTGCCCCCATAATAACTGCCACCGCTTGCTTAAGGTGCATAAAACCCGCATTTACAAAGCTCACAACCATAACGGTTATAGCACTGCTACTCTGTAGGACGGAAGTTGCAGTCATCCCCAGTAACAAACCTATAATCGAATTCTTTGTCAGCTTCTGCAGAATTATTTTAAGGCGATAACCGGCAATTCTTTTAAGAGCCGTGCTCATATAATTCATGCCAAAAAGAAAAAGAGCCAATCCCCCGGCCACTGTAAATATTAATTTTCTCAGGTCAAATCCCAGCTTGTCTATGTCAGGAAATTTAACAAACACAAAAAAACTCGCAGCAATAACCAGCATTATTATCGAGAAAAAATTACCGGATACTTTCTTAGAAATGGTTTTTATAGCCTGTACGCTCATACAAATATATTTTTAACATCCGAGTATTATACCATATTTA
Organism: Patescibacteria group bacterium; assembly: GCA_018829865.1. GTDB lineage: Bacteria > Patescibacteriota > Gracilibacteria > UBA1369 > JAHJTR01 > JAHJTR01. Next base: position 6,442 of record JAHJTR010000029.1, read on the forward strand.
AAAAAAAGGGGCCAGCCCGGCCCCCTTTTGAATTCTTATAATATCCACACTATTTCATCCCCAGAGAATCATCAATATCGTATACAGCTCTACCAACTCTCACAAAACACGGAACTTTTTGCAGATTTAGAGATATAGTACCTTTTTTAACTTTTCGCTGCTTTAATACTCCCTGAATAATCTCTTTCTTAGTGAGGGGAGCTTTTTTCTTCAAAAGACCAACAATAATTTCAGCAACCGTCCCCGGCTTGTAGCCCCATTCTTTAAGAGCATAAAGACCTCTTCCAACGAGAACAAATAGATCACATCTGATTAACTCATTGTGAACCGCCTGAGTTGTTACCACTTTTCTATCAAATCCGGCCTCGGTAATTTTATTGGCAATATCAATGAAATGCAGAGAATCTTTATTATTCTTCTTAAGCACAACATATGCTTTATCCCTGATACTTTTAGGATTGATATGTCTCCAAGTCATAAGTCCGAACTCATTTCCATTAACACATTTGATTCGATGATCGGTTTGTAGGCAAGATACAGCCAGTTCCTCCGTTATATTGTCGTATTTACCTTCAAGTTTTTCGATAATTTGCTTAGCAATCTTTTCTCCTTCTACAACATCTTTCTCACCTTTTAAAATCTCAATACCCGTTTTTACGATATCTTTGATCTGAGCCAAAGGTATTTCCCTGATTCTCCAGAACGGTCTAAATTCTCTGGTTCTTTTAACTTTCACCAAATCGCTATCAATATGCAGAGCCAATTTGACTATAGAAGAATCAACATCATTTTTACTGAGAATCATATTTAGAGCATTGCTGGCAAGACTCTCTTCAACCATAACTCCTCCACTTTTAGCCAGAATCTGCTTCAGTAAATCATTCACAAATCTCAGATTCGTATTTTTAACGGTACGTCTAAGTTTACTTAGAGCTATTTTTTCAATCTGACGAATTCTTTCTCTGGTTACCGAAAACTGTTGACCGATTCTTTCTAGCGTCTGTCTGGGTTCATTGTAAATGCTAAAACGTTTCACAATTACATCTCTTTCTTTTTCGGTAAGGACAAGAAATAAATCTTCAATAACTTTTTGCAAATCCAACGCAACAGAGGTCGGTTGTTGGTTATTTGTATCCGATTTTGTAGCGATAGTGTTAGTCATCTTGTGTTGAGGGTTAGTATTTTGGTTTTTTTTGTAAGCCGATACTAGAAGATATTTGAGTAATTGTCAATATATATGTCTAGTCAAACTTTTGTAAGCGGCATTTACTATATTAACCACAGTAAAAAAATTTAATCAAGAGGGAATTATACATATATTATTAAACTTGTCAAATACTTTTAAGTAAAACTTCTTTCTATTTAGTAAGTAATTAACTAATTTGAATCGTGGTCTAACAAATAAACGTGAACAACAAACCTACATTAAGACAAACCTACCAGTCTAAAAGATTGAAACTACAATCTGAAGAAGTCAATATATATACCGCAAAAATCATAACCAACCTAAAAAAAATCCCCCAAGTAATGGCGGCAAGTCGACTTTTGGTGTTTTATCCTATTCAAAATGAACCTAATTTAATCGAATACTACCAACAATTATTAATTGCAAAAAAACACCTGATTTTCCCTAAAACCACCCAAAAAGGACTAATCCCCTACAAAATCGATAAACTTAGCGACCTTCAGCCCTCTCCTCCTTACAACATCCCTGAACCCAGCCATCACAAAGCAAAAAAAATCGACATTGAAAAAATTGACCTCGTTTTTGTACCCGGCCTTGTATTCGACAAAAGAGGGCATAGAATAGGATTCGGAAAAGGCCATTACGATCATTTTTTAGCCCAAATTTCAGCACCGAAAATCGGCATTTGCTTCGACTTTCAAATAATAGACAATATCCCCGAAGAAGCACATGACGAAATAGTGGATATAATTGTCACTCCTTCAAAAATAATCACCATTTAACCCCAATAACATGACTCATCTACCAAATCTGCAAAAAAACGATGTTGAGATCCATGATCTGATAATTAAGGAGGAAGAACGGCAAAGGAAGTCAATAAGACTGATACCCTCAGAAAACTATGTTTCAAAAGCGGTTTTGGAGGCTACGGGCTCGGTTTTAACCAATAAGTATTCCGAGGGATACGCGCATAAACGATATTATGAAGGGCAAATAAATATAGATAAAATTGAAGAATTGGCTGTTTCAAGGGCAAAAGAGCTTTTCGGCTGTGAACACGCCAACGTGCAGCCTTATAGCGGCTCTCCGGCCAATATGGCCGCCTATTTCGCCTTATCTGATATCGGAGACAACATTATGGGGCTCAGTTTGCCACATGGCGGCCATTTGACTCACGGCTGGAAGGTGAATTTTTCAGGCCGATTGTATCATTCATATCAATACACAGTTGATGCCGAAACAGGCCTAATAAATTACGATAAAGTGCATGAAATGGCCAAAGAGCACAAGCCAAAGATCATATTCGCCGGCGCAACCGCTTATCCCCGCGAGTATAATTTCGAAAAGTTCGGTGAAATCGCCAAAGATGTTGGCGCCTATTTTGTCGCCGATATCGCCCATATTAATGGTTTGATTGTGGCAGGAGTCCATCCCGATCCCGTCCCCTTCGCCGATGTTGTAACCAGCACCTCTCATAAAGCAATTAGAGGCCCAAGAGGTGGTTTTATTTTATGTAAGGAGGAGCACGCAAAAGCCATTGATAGAGCCGTATTCCCAACCCTACAAGGAGGCCCGCATAATCACACAACAGCAGCAATCGCAGTTTGTTTCAAAGAGGCAATGACTGAAGAATTCAAAGAATATGCCAGGCAAGTAGTAAAAAATGCCAAGAAGCTCGCGGATGAGCTTAATAAGAGAGGTTACAAATTAGTAACCGGCGGCACAGATAATCACCTGGTCTTAATTGATATGATTGGCAGCAAAGACATGCCGGGCAAAATAGCAGCCAAGGCCCTGGATAAAGCCGGCATAGTCACAAATTACAACACAATTCCTTGGGATAAAAGAAAGCCGTTTGATCCTTCAGGAGTTAGAACAGGCACGCCCGCAATCACCTCACGAGGTATGAAAGAAGACGAAATGGTAAAAATCGCCGACTGGATGGATCAAGTCCTCTGTAACCCCGAAGACGAAAACCTCCAAAAAAACATCAAGAAGCAAGTCGAAGATCTTTGTGATAATTTCCCAGCGCCAGGGCTTGACTAATACTCTATCAAATTACGTCCACTTATAAACAATAAGAGTAATATCATCAAGCTGTTTATATTTATCAATAAAATGGCGAACATCAGCCATAATCGCATTCTTAATCGCCTCAGCCGATTCTAAATCCTTGAATTGCCCCATTGCTTTAATAAATCTATCCATTCCATACATTTCCATTCTATCTCTTTTAGCCTCAGGTATTCCATCGGTATACATAACCACAATATCACCTTTATTAGGCTTAATCTGCTCAATCTTCAGCATCTTTGATACATCATTAATCATCCCCAAAGCAATTCCACCTCTTGGTAACATCGTTATCTTTTTATTCTGATTATCATAATGCAAGATTTGTTCATGTCCGGCATTCACATATCTAAACTCCCCTGTCATTTTATTCCAAGAACTCATTATCATCGTCAAAAACATATTTTGCGTCGACTTAACATGCAGAATTCTATTGGTCTCAATCAAAATATCTTTAATATCTATATTCCCTGAATACCCATAAATTAAAGCATTCGCAATCGCCCCCAAAATCCCCGATGGCACACCATGCCCGGTCACATCGCCGATATATGAAAGCAAATTATTTTCAGAAACAGGAATAAAATCGTACAAATCCCCTCCAACCTCAGCCGCAGCCAATATCCCGGCTCCAATATCCAGCCCCTCAACCTTTGGTAAATCCTTAGGAATCAACCTTTCCTGCAGTTTTGCAGCGAGTTCAAGCTCTTTTGCAACCCTCTCTTTATAAACCAAAGCCTTCGTACTCAACTCAAGGTCCCGAGCCATATTATTCACCGAATCAGCGAGGCTTCCCACCTCATCTTGTGATTTTACATTAACTCGAGTCTTGAAATTCCCTCTGGCAATGAATGAAACAGTTTCTTTAAGCTTTGTTAGAGGAGCAGTGACGTGCCGCGCTGCAATCACACTAACCGCAATTCCAATCATCACTCCAAAAATAGTCAAAAGAATAATCCGCTGAGTTGTCCTGGCCACTCGATCATTTAGTAAATGATAGCCCACGTTATAAACAACGGCATATTTGCTTTTATAAGGAATAACAATGCTTAATATTTGCTCATCATCGCCAATTTCAGGCACGAGTCGCTCATTTAAATCGACTGTATATGTCTCCTCACCATCACGCTTCAAAAAAACAGTTCTTCCTCTGGCCGTATAAAAGGAAATATTTTTAGCCTGAATTCTATTTAACATATTCGTATCTCTGATTTCTCTGGTTGGCCCCTCATAAACCGCATTTTTCTCCTTCATCGAATCATACAAAATATTCCCCTCAAAAGTGGTAAGAGAAATATCTGTAATATCCTCATTCAAGCTAAAAAGCTCACGAATTCTCACATTAAACAGCACGAACCCGCCCTCTTTAAGTAGTTCCTCATATGCATTCACGATTTCCTGAGACGAAAGCTCTGCATACGCCTTGCCTCTCAAATATATATCTTTGCTCAATTCATTTGTTTTCTCCTCGATCAAAATAATCGCACTGATTATCAAAAGAAAAATAATCAGGATGCTGGTGAGAATTACTAATTTTGATTTAAGAGATTTGAACATTTATTTTACTTCAGATGCCAAAAAATAGGTATCCATGCGAGGCTCCCATTTGATTCTCGGAGCATGCGCATAAATAATTTTAGATTCAAATAGAGGAATACCTAAAACATAATCCTCTACAATTTTAGCCATTATATGTTTAAGTAAACCGGTTCTTTTATTAAAATCCAAGGTGCTGAAACTCTCCTCAATCAATCGATCCAATTCATTATCCTTAAAACCTGTAAAGTTCAATTTTCCCCATTTGGCAAAATCATCGCGACTATGAATTACCTCTCCCAAAAAATCACCAACATCACCCAATTCAAAACGCCAGCCAATAAAATAAAGCTGACTCTCACCCTTTTTGATTTCATCGATTAATTGATTATCGGGAACAGAAACAATATTCAGCTCAATGCCGATTAACGCAAAATTCTTTTTCAGCTCGTTACCAAAAAGCAACATTCGGTCAGACAAAACCAAATTCATTTTTCGACCCTTTTGCAAATTATCTCGAGCCAGACTTTGAGCTAACAATTTGTCAAACTCATATCCACTAATATCGGCGTTATATCCCAAAATGCCCGTAGGTACAAATTGATAAATAGGCTTCAAAAAAGATTCACCCAAATTGCTAAGCGACTTTTTATCGATTATATGCGAGATCGCAATTCGCACATTTTTATTTTGAATATCAGAATCGTTAAAGTTGAAGAAGAGAAAATTCGTCTCGAGCCCAGGTCGCACTTTTACCTCATAACCGGCCTGCTCAATTTCCTGAGTATATGATGGAGGAACATTCAAGAGTATGTCGATTACTCCTCCCTTAAGGGCATTCAA
>JAHJTR010000225.1 GCA_018829865.1 Patescibacteria group bacterium
ACTTTTCCACTAATCCGTTGCAAGTATTCCCTACATACCAGGGGCTCTTCACACCTTGTCCAATTAACAAAATATTTCTATTCTTATTCATCATCTGATGAAGTGCTTCATTTATTGCAAGACTATACTCAAGTTCTCTTGTTTTATCTAAAGACATAGTATTCCACCTCTTCCTCTTTCGGAAAGTTTGAAATTTGTGCTTTTTGGTGGGCAGCAAATACCTGCACTTCAACTTTCTTGGAAATATTTAATAATTCTTTTTGTTCACATATTCTATTCTTAAGCATATACCTTTCCAATCTTTTAATCGGATCTTTCTTCTTCCACTTTTCTATTTCTCCTGCAGGGCGGATATCTGTCTGTGTCCCCTGAATATTATCACTCGTGCCAACATGCCCCCTCAACCTGTATGTTTTAAATTCTATGAAGACAGGTCCTTCTCCTTTTCTGCATGAACTGACTGCTTTTTCACAAACCTTGGTTGTTTTCAGAATATCATTTCCGTCAACTTGATATGAGTTTATCCCGAATCCAGTCGCAATCTTAAAGATTGGATAATTAGGTCTCGTCTCTCTTATTGGCAAATGTGTAGAGTAGTAATTGTTTTCGCATGCAAAAATGATCGGTAATTTCCTCAACGCAGCAAAATTCATACTTTCAAACAAAACTCCTTCACCAGTGGCTCCATCGCCAAAAAATGCTACAGCAACATTACCTTTATTTTTAAGTTTTAATGTCAAAGCAGCACCAAGCGTCAATGCAATTGTTCCCGCAACTATTGGAGCTGCACCTAACATATTAATACTTGAGTCGAGAATGTGCATTGAGCCCCCCCTTCCTTTTGCGCAGCCATCGTTTTTACAATAAATCTCAGAAACCATCTTTTGCAGATTGCCACCTTTAGCTAAATAATGCCCATGGGAACGATGGTTACCAAAAATAATATCTTGTTTATTGAGAAAAGCAGAAATACCAACTGCAATTGCTTCCTCTCCAGAATATAGATGTACCGGACAGCGTATTGTTCCGTTTAAGATTGGTTCTACAAAACTTTCTTCGCACATTCTGATACGAAGCATTTGTTTATAAAATTTGACTAACCCTATTGAATTATTAATTTTACTTTTCATCATGATAAAATGATTATCCGATAAGAATTTTTTTAATAGTTAATAATATTAATTTGAAATCTGTTATTAGGTTTTGTTCTTTTACATATTTAATTTGTAGTCTAAGTTTTTCAGGTCTAATAAGTTTAGAGTACGCTTCATCTGCATCTATAATACCAGAGTTCTCAATTATTTCTCCTTCGTTGTGAAATTTGAGTGATGCAAAATCAGTAATCCCAGGTTTAACTGTTAATATAATTTTTTCTTCCTCAGAGTATTGATCAACAAACTTTAGAACTTCGGGTCTTGGTCCAACAAGACTCATATCGCCAAGGAAAACATTTATCAATTGAGAAAGTTCATCAAATTTATATTTCCTTAATATTGAACCAACATATGTAAGCCGTAAATCATTTTTATTTGTAGATGTCGCCCCAATATTTTCAGCATTGACATTCATACTTCTAAACTTAAAAATGCGGAAAGATTTTCCATGAAGTCCAACTCTTAATCCGCGATAAAAAACTGGTCCTTTTGAATCCAATATTATCCAAATAGCAATAATCAAGAAAAATGGGAATAACATTATAAGACCAAAACCTGAAAAAAAAATGTCAAATATTCGTTTTAGCAATAATCTATTTTTCTTTTTTTAACAAATACGCAACTTGACCCACAAGGAATGGAAATAAGCTAGAAACCAAGAAGTATATACTTGGGATATATTTTGAAAGGAATCTTCCAATAGGTGGAATAAGCGCGCCTTTTTCAGTAGTAATTAGTTTCGTTTTTGAATCAGTTTCAAAAAAATAGGCAAGCTTTTTCAGCGTATTATTTAATAAGATTTTCTCCACATAGATTATTCTTCGGATTTTTTCCTTAAAACAAATGTAAACATCCACGATAATCGCTGAATCAATGGAACCTTTTCAAGAATTCTATCTACATTGTTGAGGAATGGAAGAAGTATGGGAAATTTTCCACCTAAATATCCAAGTACATGCCAATACCTGATATCAATTAATTCCAGAAAGCGCGTAGCGAATTTTACATCATTAAGATTTAAAATGTGTGCCTTTTCCCAATCAGTTCTCATATCAGGAGTTAATTTACGATACAATTTAATAGCAAGGTTATAATCTAAGGCTTCATAAGCTAAAATTTTTCCACCTGGTTTAAGAATTCTTCTGATTTCTGGAATGGCATAAGAGAGGTCAAGATGATGCAACATTCCAGAACATAATATAATGTCAATAGAGTTATCAGGTAATTTTATATTTTCAGCGTCTGCTTGAAAAAATCTAGTTTTTCCTGAAACTCCTGCTGCGACCGCGGCAACTTTAGCATTTTGCACTGAAATACTCGAAATATCAAAACCCAAACTCAAAGCAGCTCCAACACTCGCCGCAAATATTGCATAACTTCCATTTCCACAAGCATAGTCTAAAAATATTTTATCTATGGTTTCTTTTCTAATCCATTCTTTTACGAATTGATTTGATCGTTTTGCTACTGTGTAATATTTTTTGTTACCATAGAATTTTTCGAATGTGTCGGATGATGAGATTTGTTCGATTATATTTTGATCACGATCCCTATCATGAAATTCTAATTCCTTAATTTTTCTATTGTTGAGAGTCTGTTTCCAATCTTTGTCAGTGATTCTATCGATGATATCCACCTTCTCAAGGAGCATCTTTATCTCATTTGTATTTGCCATAAAATAACCTTTCTGATAGTGAGCCACTTATTTGTAATGTCGTGAAAATTTTATTAATAATTTTTGATGAAGTTTCTTGTTAATTCCTTTCTAATTTCCAATTAATGACCTCATCAAAATTCACTCGGAGTGATTCAGAATTTACCAGCACCTGGCCATGGTTCACTACCTTTCTGAACAGGCGCTTTATTAAAAATCAATAACACTATCCCTTTAAGTAAACCAAGCCCATGTATAAAATGATAAAGGAAAAAACAAAAAGGTAATATAAAAACGTGTTTAATGTTTTTATAACGAATTGCTTGTTGAACAGATGAAAACAAAGCTAAAAAAAAATATAAGACCATAATCGAAATAAATAACCAGTTAAATACTGGTGAGATTAGTGACAAAACAGTTCCACTTATGAATCCAAACGAGAACAAAGCAGTTATAGCGTGCCTTATAGTAAATGTATAGGGAGCCAAATACCACATATATGCATTATAAGGAGCATCAAGCAAAATTTGTTTTCTATAAAAATTGAACAGCGATTTTTGATTGTAATAATAACAATGAATATTCGGATTTAACCAGATTTTACCTCCGGCTCTTCTAATTCTTGCGTTAAATTCAAAATCTTGTGCACGGATTAATTTTTCATTAAATACTCCGACCCTTTTAAAAACTTCCGTCTTAAAAAAACCGAATGGAACAGTATCTGCCGGACCTTCTTTTGCACCTGTCCTAAAGCCAGAATTACCTACACCAAATTTATGAGTCGAAATTGCCTGCACAATGGATGCTTGATAACTATTATCACCTTCTTTTGTTATAATAACACCACCAACATTATCAGCACCTGTTCTTTCGGCTGTTTCTAAGCAAAGCATTAAATAATCTCTGGGATATATTGAGTGTGCATCTAAACGCATAATCCAACTGCCTTTAGCCTTAGATAAGGCCAGGTTCATCGCTACTGCTTGAGTTAATTTCAAATTTTTTAACAAGCTAACTCTAGGCTCATGGTTCATTATGTTTTTAATCATCGTTACTGTTTGGTCATTTGACATTCCATCCACAATTAGAATTTCAATTTGTGTGTCCTCTGGAATTCTAAAATTCAAAACACTTTGTAAACAAAATTGTATGTGTTCCTCTTCGTTTCTACATGGTATTATTATTGAGATTATATTCATAATTTTCTCGGAGAATTACTGGCAAAAAATAATTAATCTTTATACTTTATTGTAGATTATTAATTTCATTAGAATACTTGAAGAAAAGAATAATTTTTCAAGATATCAGTTTCCATCATCACTTATGACTAGTACGATTTTTTATGATTCCTTTCCCTGTTGGAATATATTATATAGAACATAAATAGTATCAAAGCAAATGGGCCCAAAGAGAAAAGACCGCCATAAATTATATACAATGCAAGTACCAATGCCAAAAATGAAACAGGTATTTGAATAGAGCCACTAATTTCTAGTAAATTCTTTTCGAGGTAATAATAAATTCCTGAAACGAAAATGGCTGTAAAGAATACACCCCAGTAGCCCCCATTGCGCCAGGCATCACCGACAATGCCACAGGGTGCTACATAAATCGATGTAAAACCAACTGTTGGAGTGTAGGAACCAGAAAATATTGAGAATAATCTTGAATATTCAAAATATAATTTACTTGAATTCTCGCCAAATATTCCAAAAGATAATGTATACGAGGATAATACAGGGTCTAATACAGCACGATTTAATAAAATATTTTGACTTTGGTTAAAAAATTCAAGTTTAGTAAAAGTGGTATTATTGTATTGTAAAAATGATACCACCGCTGCAGCAAAACTAAGCACAAGCAAAAACAAAATGAGATTACCAATTCTTTTCCGAAAAGTTTGCTCCATTTTAATTACTAAATGATAATAAGCGAATACACTAATAAAGAGCAAGACAGGTCCCCTATCCAAATTAATAATACTTACCAAGAAAAACGCCGAAAAGAGCATGTTAATCAAAAAACCAGAAGAAGATAATATATTCATAGATATGTTCTTAACGTGATAATTTGTAAGCATATAAATCGATATAAAAGGGAATAAAATTCTTCTTAATACTTCTAGAACAAAGACCAAATATTTGGGTGAATCATCATATCCAATTATTCTAAATTCCCAAGGATCTACAGAACCTTTTCCAAGAAGTAATAGCTTAGGTAGGCCTAAATAAAGGAATAATATAATTGATATGACAAAAACAAGTAAGGATATCTTTATAATACCACGATTTATAGGGTTATTTATATCATTTGCTTTCTTGAACAGACTAAAGTTAAATTGATTTCTACTGGTATTGTATCTGAGGAAAATGGGTACAATCAAAATAGTAGAGCCATAAATAACATTACAATATAAGAATGGTATAAACGAATTATCACTTCTAAATATTTCAGGGAAATATAAGTATGTATAAATTGCTGGCAGACAATAAAGGAATAAATATGAATACCAAAGTGAATAGAGAGGGCTTAAATAACTAGTTTGTCGCATTGTATTTGAGTCTGTAAAATAATTTGTGTAAATGAGATTTTGTATTACAAAACATTTTGAAGTCTCTCATCAAAAATAATAGATAAATGAGATAAAGCAAGAGTCCAATTTTGAACCGGCATGACATCCCACTTTTTAGATATATCTCTGTAAGCTAAGAACAACATTTTTTCCCAAGCATCATCATTTGAAAAAATGCTTTTTGATTTAGTAACTTTTCTGAACTGACGATGTACGGCTTCAACAGCGTTGGTTGTGTAAATGACTTTTCTGATTTCACCAGGATACTTAAAAAATGTAGAGGCATAAGTCCAGTTGTTTCACCAAATTCTGATGGCTAGAGAATATTTTTTGTTCCAAGTCGCTTCGAGTTTATCAAGAGTCAGAAGAGCAGCTTCTTCAGTTGGTGCAGAATAAACTTTCCTGAGTTCTTTTATAAATGCTTTTTGATCTTTGCTTGCAATGTATTTCAGATAATATGTTTGAAAAGCAAAAGTCCTCAAGTAAATTAGAAAAAATAAACTTGAGGGAAACAAATGGAAACAACCGGAAGAAGGAAATTAGATTTCACAAACAAAAATATATTTATAGGAATAGATAACCATAAAAAGAATTGGAAGGTAAATATATTGTGTGAAGCAATAGATCATAAAACATTTACGATGAATCCCGAACCAGAATTGTTAGATAAATATTTGCAGAAGAATTTTCCACAAGGTAATTATTTTAGTGCCTACGAAGCGGGATATTGTGGATTCTGGGCTCACGAAGAATTAGAGCGATTAGGAATAAAATCTATAGTAGTAAACCCGGCGGATGTTCCAACAATGGACAAAGAGAGACGAACAAAAAATGATAAAGTAGATTGTAGAAAAATAGCCCGTAGTATACGCAGTGGAGAATTAATGAGCATTTATATTCCAAGCCGAGAAGTTCAAGAAGATAGAACTTTACTTCGTTTACATATTCAATTAACGAAAGAACAAACGAGAATAAAGAATCAGATAAAATCAATTTTAGGTTTTTACGGCATAAAGGTGCCGGAAGAAAAGGCCGGGAGTAATTGGTCAAGAGCATTTATAAAATGGTTGGAGACCATTGAATTTAAGACTGAGAGTGGAGGGTTGGCCCTAAGTATACAAATTGAAAGACTACTTGCCATAAGAAAGAGAATAACAGCATTAGTAATATAAATACGTCATCTGTCAAAAACCGATTGTTATCGTGAATTTTCATAACTGCTGATCAGTATCAGTGGAATCGGAATATTGACAGCCATGCACTTTTTGGTAGAGATTGTTGATATTAATCGATTTAAGAATTTAGATGAGCTAGCATCCTATATTGGACTATCTCCCGGAGAACATTCCAGCGGAGAGAAAATCATCACCGGTAAAATGACTAAAAGAGGAAAAAGCCACTTAAGATATTTACTTATAGAAGCATCATGGATAGCAATAAGAAAAAATCCGGCACTTATGATAGCTTACACTGAGTATAAGAAAAAAATGATAGCACAAAAAGCAATCATAAAAATCGCCAGAAAATTACTTAACCGTATACGTTTTGCATTAAGAAATAAACAACGATATGTAATAAGTGTTGTTAACTAAGAAAAGTGTTAATCAAAGAATAATTTACTTGTGGCAGATTGCAGTGAAACCTCTGCGGCATGAAAAGTTGTCCGCTTTTTTCAGATTGCAAGCCACAACAATTTTATTTTAACTACTATCTTGCGGCTACTGCTATTTCTAAGGTATGACCGCTAATAAAAGAATAATTGAATTGATTAACGATTTTATAAAAAAATCATTTTTTAAAATGAGACTATTGGATTTACTTTTTGCTCTCATTGCTAATTGAGGAACTTGCTTTTTAACATAAAAGAGGTCTCTATTAAGTTGTCAACACACTAGCACCTCACTGTTTGGATAGGTTTTCCGCAATGGTATTTTCTCGAAAATGGTGACCAACAAAATCTGGAGCAAAGTGTAGAGCTAAGAGTCTAGATATAGACCGATACCGCTATCCAAATTTGCCTCTTGACCACATTCTCTGACGTACCGAAGAACCGTTGGATCCGAAGATTGCGTTGCACTCTGAAATTGAAACACCGAATTTGATCAGTAGTTTTCTATCTGTTTAATTCGCGGGGGTTTGACTCCGGCTTTCATTGCAGCAACATAGATATTTTCAGCGGGCCACTTACTGGCTATAAGCACATTGTATAACTTTAGAAACACAACCAAGAAAACATCTAACATAATCGAGAACAATCCAAGATATTTAAAAATGCTGAATTTTTCCTTTTTTGTAAAATCAAAAATCAATAACAACTGGGGGAAAATCCTTTTAACGCTCCGTGATGATGCATACAATCTAATAACATCCCATAAACACACCTTAACATAAATCATATTACTCATGATATATTTATCAAGATTTAGCCCCATTATATTTCTAACAAACAGATAATCTCCATATACCGCATTATAAGTAAGCAAGTTGGATTTTATTCTCAATCTATTTAAGAGTTTTGATCTATCAATATCTCCATAATAATTGTAACTATCGTCATTTGATCTGATTCTGTGTGCATTGCTTAGGTTGGAATATCCGCCAAGGCCTATCCCGTCATTCAAAATCAAAATCCTATCCGCAACAGATAACAAGAAAAATGACGCACAAAGATCAGGTGAAAACTCAGAGAAAAACCTGTCTACTTTTGGCTGTTTCTTTATTCTTTTAATTAAATCAACTGAGGCGAATGAGTTTATCATTCTTGGCAAAAGTGTTCCTGTATCTCTCACCTTATTTATGTATTTTTTTATTAACCTATCGGATGCAATGAAAGACGCTGTCCTTGAATACTTTTTTCTGTAAGCCATTGAATTCTGGGAATCATAATGATCCCAGTCAAAGATCACAACCTCAGCGTTTGATCTAATTATCAGTTCTTTTATCGTCATTAAAGCAAAACTGTAATAGGCATGCTTATCTTCAAGGACAGTAATATATTGCCCTGTCGTCTTTTCCAGAGCATTTTCCCAATTTTCTGACATATTTAACCCCCCTGATCTATAATATCTCAGTCTAGGATCCTTAAACATCGACACAGCTTCAGCAGTATCATTTCCATCACTGTTATCCATGAGGATAATTTCAAAGTCTTTCAACGATTGGTCTAGTAAACTCTGAATTGCATAATTAACTATATGCGAGCGATTTTTTGTTGGAATTAATATGGAAAAAAATGGTAACTTATTCAAATTCTACTCCTTTGTTTATTTAATTTTCGAACAAAATCAAATAACGATTTCCGTATTAATGGCGCTGCAAGTGACGAAAGTGCAATTGTCGCAACATAACTACTTACCAGCACCAGCAGTTCACCCACTAAACTAAGCTGGACCGGTAGCATCCAACGACAAACCAAAGTGGCGGCAGCAGCTACTACCATAGGGAAAAGTACGTCGTCCCTATACCATATCCATTTTTCTGTGGTCAATATTCGTCGATACATATAGTTCATACCGAATATGAAACATCCAACGTTTAATACCACCCATAACCATGCTGCTCCCATTACCCCATAAATCGGGACAATCAACACATTTGCAGGCACAAATATCGCTATAGCGACAGTGTTAACACGTATTGTTATAGATGTCCAACCGTAAGCAAGCTGCATTTGGTATGGTATTACCAACAAGCAATGAATGAATGTTCCAAATACAAGCACAATCGCTATTGGCGTAACTTGCTGGGTAAATATTGGATCACCTGTCCACAGAAGTAGCATACGGTCAGCAAATAACATCAGAACGAACGCTGCTGCTCCCACCACCACTATGACCAATTGTGCCCCTTGGTGGTAAGAGCGGCGCAATGCGATCTCATCTTTGTGACTAAGTATTTTTACAAAATCTGGAAAATATGCATCTGCAATAGCGGTCGATAATATGTTGAGTCCACTCGCAACCACTCCTGCAAATACGTAATAACCAAATACTTTTAGTGTCAATATATGCGAAAGTAGAATTTTGTCCATCTGCGTAATTAATAGGGAAAGAAAAGTAATCACTACCATCCCACTTGAAAAGTGCCAGATATCTTGTAAGGCGGGTCTAGAAAACCGCCCGCCGTGGTCTACCATAGGCAAAGTGCGGTAAACAATGAGTGCAAACAAAACCAAATTCAGAACAGAGATGACCCCTTGCCACAAGAAAAATGCTTCGATGGTTGAGGACATCCAAATAAAAATGCCGACTGCACCTATCCCTCTTAGGGTAGCCGTGAAGCTATTAATAATATTTAGCAAGACCTGTTTTTGTAGTCCGACAATACTGCTGCGGTAGATGTTTTCAATAAATCGCAAGGCAATGATAACGCCCATGACTGCAAACGCTTTTGCGACAGTATCCACGGGGAGTTTTTCTGCTATTAGCCAATCTGAAGCGAGCCATCCTGATGCTGCCCAGATACCCAAGGCGACTGAAATAGCCATCCCGAATGCGATGATTTCGATGCTACGTAACAAATCGCGTATAGCCTGTGCGCTATGCGCCCCACCTGTAAAGCGTGCCATTTCACGAATTAACGTAGGTGTCATCCCCATATCCAGTAACGTCAGCCAAGCTTGAAGCAGTGCGAAAATACCAATAAGCCCATAGGCCTCAATCCCTAGATATTTGATATACACTGGAATGAAAGCCAACTCCATCAAGGCTCTCCAACCTTGCCCGAGGTAATTGGCGAGAATATTTTTCTTAAGGCTCACTAGACAATCCCGTGAAGCGAGATAACAGCTTGTTGAACGAAGGATGGAGTCAATATCGCGGCGGCCACTGGCAACACAAAATCACGCCACTTTGACTGACCTTTCCAGTGTGTTTTGGCATCAGCAAGCCAACGGGCTTCTGGCTGTTGTTGCTCGGTTTTTTTTAATGTTTCCTTGGCTATGATATGCCCATAGCAAAAATCAAGCTCATTCGGCAATGCATGAGGGGATATTCGAATCAAGTTAATGCGCAACGTTTCACCCTGAATCAATTTTGCTTGTGTCAGTTTACGTTCCAACCTATCCGCAAATCAGCCAGAAGTGGAACTAATATCTTCGCAACAGTGATTTAACTTCACATGCTTTCAGCCATTCACTTAAACACCAGATAGTCTCCTTATCTGACAGTTGTGGTTTGCGCAGTGCCAAGTATGCCAGATAAGCGTGCACCTTGGAGAGAGTTAATCTGAGCTTATGCGTAACTGAAACCTGGTATCACTCATAAAACCTCATACCCAACATCATTTTGAGCAATACCAACTTCAACTCACGTTTACCCAAGTTTCCGAAAGGCAATTGTGTAAACTTGTTATTAAGATATTGACCTAAATCTAGTTGTTTCTCAGATATGATTATCTCATCCTCTTTAAATAACCATCCGGTGCAACGGTAATTAACAACTTATTCTCAATCTCTTTATCAATTTCAAATTCATTATGTATTTTTAGAAATTCCCAAACTGCTGTCTTAGGATTATTCCCTTTTCCCCATGGGCGATTTTTTACAAAGTCTTCAGGCAAATCTTCTATGATTGTATCGAAAACAACCATGTAACTTCCTTGAGAAACGAATGGCGAGTATAATTCTAATTCTTTCAAAACATGTTCATGAGTATGGTTTGAATCAAGAAAAACCAAAATTCTATTTTTTGATTTAGCAATCTCTTTAACTTTATTAACAACTTCCTCAGTAATTGAAGAACCCTCAAACATTGTTATTTTTTTATTTAGGGGATGCTTTTCTATCTCAATACGATTATGTTGCCTAATTTCAATATCAATTCCAACAACACTGCCTTTGTCAATTTCACCACAAATTTCAAGTAATGTAAGCATTGAAGCACTTAGGATTAAAGAGCCCCCATGTGCAATACCGGTTTCAATTATCAAATCAGGCTTTACTTCCCAGATAATTTCTTGTATAGCAACAATATCCTGTGGGTATTGAATTATTGGTCTACCTAACCATAAGAAATTATAGGAATAGCCCGATTTTATACTTTCAACTATAAAGTTACCTTTAGCCTTTAGAAAAGACCCGTTGACTCCTTGTTCTTTTATTCTAATTGCTACTTCGTTCTGAAAAATTTTAATTTGATCCATTGTATTTTTCCTGATGTTAAAGATTATAGATATTAATGCCGGTGCATGTTAACATTAACTTGATTTCGGAAATATAATTCTCATTCATTACAATAATCCCATCTATTGGAAATTCCTTAATCTTATCCGGTGAATAAATAGGATGTCCTGTACCTGCTATGAATTTATTCTGTTTGGCAGGATTGATATCAATTACATATTTAATATGCTTATGCTCAGAATCCAAAAGATTCAGGAAAGTAGATCCCTTTGCACCTGCACCCCAGATTGCAATGGCACCATTACTTTTCAGCATTTGAGTAAACTTATTTATACTGTCTTCAAAGAAAAGTGTATTAAATCTTTTAAATGATTTTGTTGGAATGAAAGTTCTTAGCTTGGCAAGGTCAGCCCATAGATAAATATACTGTCCGCCAAAAAAACTATCAGTATTAGCTTTGTCAAACATGATCGATAAGCTACTTTCAGTAAAGTAGTTACAATGTTCATAAAAAATATCCCAAAATGCTTCCTTTTCAACGATCCAATCAAAAGTTGGAACTTCAACAAATAAATATCCTTTATAATGATTGGCTTTAGCAATTTGATGAAGAAAAGAAAATGGTTTAGGAATATGTTCCAATGTATGGCGCATTATTATTACATCTGCGTTGATATCGTTATATAACTCACTAAAATATTCCTTAATGATCCTTTTATTGCTACCTTCATAAGTAGGATCAAATCCCCAGCAATTGAGGCCGTCTTCAAGCATCATTTCAAAAAAGACACCTTTCCCGCATCCGATTTCAACGATCTTATTTTTATTATTTATTCCGAACTGTTTTAATAGTCTAATTACACTTCTGAGGTGTTCTTTGAAAAAAGCGGAATTACTCTGCTCATTTTGATAGTTAGCATCATAGTTCATAATAGCGGGATCAAATGTCTTATTAAAAATAAATCCCGATATTGTAGATTGTACCAGCTCTACAATACCGCGGTTGGCACCCAAAGCTTCTCTTTTAGATGAGTATACCTTATTTTGGAAAATAGGTACATTTTGCTGTGTGAATATATGATTGGCTTTTGGAGAATCAGAAAAATTGTCTACGAAATTCATTGCTTCATAATTCCTTTCAGTTTTCTATTATCTCCCCAAAAAGCAAACGGTTCATAATCATTATATGGATAATACCCAAGATTCAATTTAATGGATAAATTGTTTGTATCCAGATAATTTTCTACAAGTTTTCTAATCGATATAGGCTTTCCGCTGCAACAATTAAATTTATCTTTTACTTTATCTTGTAATGTAATTTTAATGATTATTTCTGCTACTTTTTCGACATTTAAATAATCCCTTAATTGTTCTCCGCCAGACATATTAAACTCGTTTTCCTTATTAGCAATTGCTTTTGCTAATTGTGACAATACAGATTTTTCGTTTTGACCTTTTCCATATAGATAAAATAATCTCACCCACTTAAAGTCAAATTTATAATAACTCTCCAAAGATTCTAAATACTTTCTTAAAGTATCTTTTGCAATACCATATGGGTTCTGAGGATTTGTAATAATTTCTTCACTCAGACATCCATTTACAAGTCCATACTCTAAACATGTGCCCGTAACTGTTAATTTTTTCAGTCCTGCTTTAATAAGATTACTAAGAAAAAAAATGTCGTTTGGTAAATTTCTTTCAATGTGAAATAATTCTTTATAATTTGGTAATCCTTCCCATGCTAGATGAATAACCGCATCCGGTTGATCGAAGTAATTAAAAAAATTAATTTGAGAATTGAGATCACAACTTAAAAATTTTACTTTGTCAAACCAATTTTGTTTTTTTGCTTTGTCTTCATTCCTTGCCGTGGCAATAATATCTAAATCATATTTTAACAATTCATTAATTACATAATTACCAATAAATCCTGTTGAACCTGTCACTAAAATTTTCATTTGATTACTTCCAGTGAAGGAATTGAAATGACAAATTGTCCTCTCCAATCATTGACATATTTTAGCTGCCTGGTAATTTCATCTTTTATATTCCAAGGCAGTATTAAAATGTAATCTGGTTTATTTAATTTTATATATTCCTCATTAACTATGGGAATATGGCTTCCTGGTAAAAAATTACCTTGTTTATGTGGTGAAGCATCAACAACAAATTCAATAAGGTCGTTTTTTATTCCGCAATAATTAAGGAAAGTGTTGCCTTTTGCCGCCGCCCCATAAGCAGCAATGCTTTTACCGGCTCTTTTTACCTCGATAACAAAATCGAGGAAATCAATCTTGATTTTTTTTATTCTTTTAGCGAATTTTTTATAGTAATTGAATTGATTGATACCTTTACTAATTTCTTTGTTTAATAATTTTTTAACATTTTTAGCTATTGATTTCGAATCATCAGCTTCATGGCTTACAAATAATCTTAATGAACCGCCGTGTGTTTCGAGTTCCTCGACATCATAAATTTTAAGGCGATGTTTTTCAAAAACATTTTGTAGTGCAAATAATGAGAAATACCAAAAATGTTCATGATAAATTGTATCAAACTGGTTATTTTCTATTAGCTGTAAAAGATGTGGAAATTCAAGCGTTATTGTTCCTCCATCATTTAATAGAACCTTTAGACCAGACACGAAATCATTAATATTTGGTACATGTGCAAATACATTATTACCAAGAATTAAGTCGAACTTTCTCCTTTCCTCAATTATTTTATTTGACATTTCAAATGTAAAATAATCTATAATCGTTTCTATTCCCTTATTGATTGCAACATGTGCAGTATTAGCTGTGGGTTCAATACCCAAACACGGGATATTTTTTTTCTTAAAATATTGCAACAAATATCCGTCATTTGAAGCTATTTCAATTACATTAGATCTTTCATTTAACGATAGACGGTCGGTAATCATATCCACATAATTTTTCGCGTGGTTTAACCAAGTTGTAGAATATGATGAAAAATATGCATAATCATTATTAAAAATTTCTCTTGCACTTTTATATTCATCAATTTGCACTAAAAAACAATTTTCACAGAGCCATAACTTTAATGGAAAATAAACTTCTTCTTTATTTAAATCTTCTTTAGACAAATAAGAATTAGAAGGAGGGCTCATTCCTAAATCAATAAACTCATGCTTTAACTCACTTGAACAGAATCTGCATTTCATAAAGTAAGGCCTTCAAATTCTTTTGGTAAATATGGATGATTTTTATCTCTTTCAGAGATTTCTTTTAACGGTAATGGCAATGAACAATTAATACGGGGATCAGTTATATTTATTCCACGCTCATATTGTGAGTTATAAAAATTGGTATGTAAATAAAGCATCAAACAATTATTAGTAAGTGTTTGGAATCCATGCGCAAATCCTTCCGGAATCAATATCATGTTTAGTTTTTCTTCATTTAATTCTAAGGTAAAGGTTTTTAAGAAAGTTTTTGAATTTTTCCTCAAATCTACAACTATATCAAATACTTTCCCTTTTAGACAACGCACTAATTTTACTTCTCCAAACGGCGGTTCTTGATAATGCAGCCCTCTAAAAGTTCCTTTGACTTTCGTCAAAGTTAAATTTTCTTGAACAAATTCTTTATTAAAACTGATATGAGAAAATTCGTTTCTACAAAACAATCTTGACAGAAATCCTCTGGAGTCGCTTTTAATTTCCGGTTCAATTACCCAAAGACCGTCAAAAGAAGTCTCTATAAACTTCATTTATTTTATCCAATCCAATTACAATTTTTTAGCTTAGCGGTTAGACAATACTTTTCAATTTGGTTAACCCGTTCAGCATAAAGATCTATTTTAAAAAATTCTACGTTATAACCATCTACGGTATATTTTATGAGTTCTTCAAAAGATAAAACCGATTTCCATTTAAGATTCCAAATAGCTTTAGAAATATCCAACTTCAGCATATTAGCTTCATTTAATTTTTCAGAAGATTCATCAAAAACAACCTCTCCTTTACCGTAATATTTAATTATTGCTTCAATTAATTCAGACACTTTATGGTTTGCCTGATCTAATGGTCCAAAATTCCATCCGCTGGAATACATATTGCCTTCTAAATATAATTTTGAAGCCAAAAGAAGATAACCGCTTAAAGGTTCGAGCACGTGTTGCCATGGTCTTGTAGCATTCGGGTTTCTGATAATAAGCTTTTCTCCTTTGTTTATTGCTTTAAAAAAATCTGGTACGATTCTATAATCAGCCCAGTCCCCTCCGCCTATAACATTACCGGCTCTTGCGGAAGCTATCGCGCAATGAGCATCATTTGAAAAGAAAGAATTTAGATATGCATATGTAACTAATTCGGAACATCCTTTTGAAGCGCTATACGGGTCTTTGCCCCCCATTGGGTCTGATTCTCTATAACCCCAAACCCATTCATTATTTTGGTAACATTTGTCACTGGTTACGTTAACCGCAGCTTTTACAGAAGGTGTTTTTCTAATAGCTTCAAAAAAATTTACGGTTCCCATTACGTTTGTTCCAAAAGTGTAATGAGGATTTTTATAAGATTCTAGAACTAGAGGCTGTGCTGCAAGGTGAAAAGCAAATTCCGGTTTTATTTCTTGAAAATAACCAACGAGTTTGTTTAAGTCTCTAATATCTCCATCAAGATGATGAATTTTCTCATTCAATTTACATTTAACAAAATTATCTTCATCTCTCTGTGGGGGTAGTGCATAACCAAAAACATCGGCGCCAAGTTCTTTTAACCAAATCGCCAGCCAGGAACCTTTAAACCCCGTGTCCCCAGTGATTAATATTCTTTTATTTTCAAAAATCTTATTAAAAAGTTTTCTTATCAATTATTAATTCTCAATTGCTTTTACCAGATTTTCCAAGGCGCAGAATTATCTTTCCAAAGTTCTTCCAAGTAAGTTTTATCGCGTAAAGTATCCATTGGTTGCCAAAAGCCACTATGTTTGAATGCCACTAAGTTTTCATCTATAGCTAATTTTTCAAGAGGTTCTTTTTCAAAAACAGTACTGTCGCCATCAATGTATTTAAATATTCTCGGTTCAAGCACAAAATAACCACCGTTTATCCAATAACCATCACCTATTGGTTTTTCCACAAAATCTTTTACTAAATCATTATTATCTATATTCAGAGAACCAAATCTACCCAAAGGTTGAACAGCAGTAACTGTAACAATTTTATTATTCGTTTTATGAAACTTTAATAAATCTTTTATGTTTATATTAGAAACACCATCTCCGTATGTCATAAAGAAAGTGTTATTCTCAACATAATCTTTTATTCTTTTAATTCTACCTCCCGTCATTGTATTAAGTCCAGTATCTATTAATGTAACTTCCCATGGCTCAGCAAATTTCTGATGAAAGGTAATTTTATTATCATCTTTGAAATTAAAAGTTACATCAGATTCATGTAAGAAATAATTTGCAAAGTACTCTTTAACCAAATATCCTTTGTAACCAAGACAAATAATGAAATCATTGAATCCGTAACTTGAGTAAATTTTCATTATATGCCACAAAATTGGTTTACCGCCTATCTCAACCATTGGTTTAGGCTTAATCGTAGTTTCTTCACTAAGTCTTGTACCAAGCCCACCTGCTAAGATTACTACTTTCATTTTTATGTCCTAATAATTAAGTTCTTCCTAAAGAATTGTTAACACAGAATTATAATTCGGCATCGGGAAATCAAACTGAAGTAAGAAATAAGAATTCAGAAAAAAGAATTAGGCATTAGTGATCGGTTCATTCGATAGACGTAGGACAAAACTTTATGCTTGGTTTCCTTCGCTAGCGCTCCAGGACAGGGATCAGTCCGCCAAAGGCGAATAAACCACGCCCAATAAAATGGCGGGTAAATCATTGATGCTTTAAAAACCATTCGTAAGTTTTTTTGATCCCTTCTTCTAATGATGTAGTGAATCTCCAACCCAAGTTATTTATGCAAGTTACATTCAATAATTTTCTTGGCGTGCCATCCGGTTTAGTTTTATCATATGCAATCTCACCTTTAAAACCGACAATCTCTTTTATCATTTCAGCTAATTCTTTAATAGTCAAATCTACTCCAGTGCCGATGTTCAGGTGTGTGATTCCTTGATCATAAATATCCCTTGCTTCGACTTCGCTCAGCAAGAATAAGAGAGCATCTGCTAGGTCATCAACGTATAAGAATTCACGG
>JAHJTR010000226.1 GCA_018829865.1 Patescibacteria group bacterium
GCAGTTGCCACTTACGTCTTTCCAAAAATTCTGCCACTATTCAGAACCATAGATTTAAAGTTGCCCTTATCTACTCGCCTATTAATATTTGTAGCTGAAATATTTGATAAATATGGGCTCTATATCTCATTGGCTACCATTGCTATTGTCTTCGTGATTATTACTATTTTACGTCTCGATGCAGTTAAACCCATTACTCATCGCATCATAATTAGAATTCCCATCATCAAGAATATTATTAAAAATTTCAATTTGGCCAGTTTCACGCGCACTTTTGGAATTTTGCTCGCAAGTGGCATTCCCGTTGATGAAAGTTTAAGAAATTCATCTGATGCCATTAATAATAGAGCTTATAAAAGCGCAATACTCTCTTTTATTCCCGAGGTTCGCAAAGGAAATAATATTTCTGACGCCATCCTGAATTATCCCAACCTTTTCCCTAAAATCACTTCTCACATGATTCATGTGGGGGAAAGCACAGGCAATTTAGATGAGCTCCTAAAGTATCTTAGTGATTATTATGAGCAGGAGGTTGATAGCGCCATGAAAAATCTATCATCAATTCTTGAACCCGTACTTTTAATTTTTATAGGTTTGGCCGTAGCAACCGTTGCCGTAGCCATTATTTCACCAATTTATCAAATTACTGGAGGCATAAACAGATAATGATTAATGAAAAAAACAAAAAAAATAATACAGGGGTTTACTATAGTTGAGTTAATAATTGTTATTTCAATATTTGCAATTCTAGTGGGGACGGTTTTTTATAATTTTGGAGATTTTTTTTCCAATCAACAGCTTAAAACATATGGACAAGATATGGTTCAGTCACTCAGAAAAGCTCAATCTAATGCAACTATGCGCATCAATGATAGTCAATGGGGAGTAGGTTTCGTTGACACGGCAAATCAATTTATTTTTTTTAAAGGAGATAATTTTGCAATTCGTGATAGTAATTACGATGAAGTTCATGAATTCCCGGATATCTTATCTTTCGAAAATATTTCATTAAATGGAGGAGGGAATACAGTAATTTTTAGCAGAGTAAGTGGAGAGACCACCAATTACGGTAGCCTTGATTTTCAGCTTGATAGTACAAAAAAATATACAATTAATATTAATCAACTAGGACAAATTGAAATCAACTAAAAAAAGATCAAATTTAGAAATTTCAAAAAAACTTTGCGTAAACGGGAAAGGGCTGTCTTTAGTGGAAGTCATTATAGCAATTGGCATTTTTATCATAATTGCGCCAGCTTTCATCACAATGGTTATCGGTAGTTACTCCAATCTAACCAGGAGTCAGAATAGGATTGAGTCAGTAGCATTTGCTCAACAGGGGATAGAAGCCACAAGAGCAATGAGAGATTATCAATGGAGTGATCTGCCGGCAGGGACATATGGATTAACAAATAGTAGCGGATACTGGGAGCTATCGGGGTCACAAGATACTTCCGGAAAATACACAAGATCAGTAACCATTTCAGACATCAATCCTTACACAAAGGGCATCACCTCAACGATAAACTGGGAGGTTATGGACGGAGTAACAAATTCAATGTTTTTAACTGCCAGACTTACAAACTGGGCTATAACATCTTTATACAGTTGGATTACAACAACAGAATCTGATTTTAATGGAGGACAAATAAACAGTATTGCAATAACCAACAATGCCGGCGGCGAGATTGAGCTTATGAACATAGGAGACTGGTCAAGCGCATCTACCTATCAGAGTATTGATTTAGCCGGGGGCGCCAACGTCCAGGATATTTTTGTCGATACAAATATGCTTTATGTAATAACCACCCAATACAATAGTGGTAATGAATTTTTTGCCTACGATATTTCAGATATCTCTAGCGGGGTAATAACTCAGGTTGGAGTTGAAGAACTCACCACTACCCCAAACAGCATTTGGGTTATAAATGGATATGCATATATCGCAACCAACGATAATAGCTCGGAAGTTATGATTGTAAGACTATCGGATTATTCACTTGTCAATTCAATTAATATCCCCACAAATACCAACGCCTTGGGAGTTTATGCCGAAAACGATATTCTTTACGTTGTAACTGACTGGGGCGGAGGAGATGAGTTTTATGCCTACGATATATCAGATCCCGAAGGAACAATCGGGAGTAGCGAATTATTAGGGTCAGTTAATTTGGATGCAACAATAAATGAAGTGAGAGTAAAAGATGGTTATGCTTTTTTAGCGACTGAAAACGATGCAGCGGAAATGATGGTTATCAGATTAAGTGATTACACCTATGTAAATTCAATTAATCTAACCAGCGACGGAGACGGTGCTTGTATTGAGATTTATAGCAACAGCGCTTTTATTGGACGAAGGTACGGTGGAGGCCATGAGTTTTTTGATATTGATATTTCCAATCCTGAAGGAACTTTGAGCACAAACGGCAGCGTAAACATCGCCGATGACATTCACGATATTTATGTCGACTATCCGTTCGTTTATGCAGCAGTCGAAAATTGGAGCGATAAAGAAATCCAAGTATTTGATTTGCGTGATTATTCGGTTAAAGCCGAAATAGATATTAATGCTTGGACAGCCCCCTCTTCTGTCTGGTTTCAGGGGGGATATATTTACACAGGTACCGAAGATAATACCGATACGGTACAGGTCATTAACGCAGGACAAGGAGGATGGAGTGAGCCTGAACTAAAGGATACATACAATTTAGGCGGCAGCGGATGGGCGGCAGGATTATACGTATTTGTGGATGGAGATTATGCCTATGTTGGAACCGAGGCCAACTGGTCGGGAAGCTACGGCGAATTCTATGTTTTAAATATTTCGACACCCACCAATGTGACTCTTGAAGGCAGTTACAATTTTAATGCGGATGTAAATTCAATCTATGTATCAGGCGATTATGCTTATCTGGCAACGACCTCAAATACTCAGGAATTATTAATCCTCGATATTTCCAATAAAGCAAATCCAACATTAGCAGGATCATATAATTCTGATGAAGCAAAGGATGGAGAATCAATTTACGTTGTTGGTAATACCGCTTTTCTGGGAACTTTAAATAATTCAGGAGGAAACGATCATGAGTTTTATACTTTGGATGTCAGCAATAAATCCTCAATTAGCAAACTCGACTCAGTTGAAATATCGGGCAACGTTAATGACATTCATGTCTCGGGTAATTACGCCTATCTGGCAACATCTCAAAATTCACGCGAATTGGATATTATAGACATATCCAATACCGGAAATATCAGCCGAGCAGGTTCATATAATCGTAGTGGTACAGGGGACTGCTATGCGGTTTATTATGATAATAATTATGCTCATCTTGGGTGTAATGATAACGGCTCCACAGAAGATTATCTGATAATAGATGTTAGCACTCCAGGTACCCCATCAAGGACAGGAGGTTTAAATCTGGGAAGCGTGAACCAAGAAGTATTTGTCAGTGGAGATATCGCTTATATTGGAGGTAATTTATGGGAGTCTGAATTGATGCTTATAAGTATAGCAACGCCTTCTAGTCCAAGTGTGCTGGCTTCGGTTGCGATTAGTGCCGGATGGGAAGCCACGTACGGCCTGTGGGTTGCAGGCGACTATATGTATATTTCAAATGAGGATACAGTTAACGAATTTCAAGTATTTGGTCCAGGTGCGGTTTCAGTGGCTGAAGGCTACGCCAAATGGGGTGCTTTCACTTCAGATATATTTGACACCAGTTCTGCGAGCACCACTTTCGATAATATTGCATGGACGCAGGCAGGTACGGGAAGTGTAAAATTTCAAATTCGAACAGCAAACAGCGAAGCAAATTTATCAGCGGCAACATGGGTCGGCACAGATGGCACAAATGAAACCTTTTACGCAACATCCGGCAGCAGCATTACAGTAGATACAGCTTCCACAGGGACTCAATGGGTTCAATTTTTATCCATACTCGAAGGAGACACAACATCAACCCCAATTGTGATGGATGTAACCATTCAATACAGTCAGTAATAAATATTATGAATTCCACAAAATCTAAAAAAAGCGCATTTACATTAATAGAATTAATTATCTACATTGCTATTGTTTCAATGGTTATGGTAATGCTGATTGATTTTACTTGGAATATCATTGATGCCGGTACCAGAGTTGAGGTTGCCTCTGAATTAACTCAAAACTCACATCTTGTTATGAAAAAAGTTACAAATAAGGTTCGTATGGCCCAGGCTATTATTACAGGTAGCTCAACATTTAATAGTCATCCCGGTACTTTGGTTTTAGATATGCCGGGAAGCGGGACAGATATTACATTTGATACCTACATTAAGCAGGTTAGCGTAGGTACAGAGACTGTGAGCATAAGAAAAATTCGTATGCAGGAAGGAGTAGCAGCAGCAATTGATCTAACCAGTGATAAAGTTGAAGCAGTAAATTTTGTTTTCCGCAATTTTTCCAGAGGAACAGATGCAAAAAATATTAATTTTGAATGCACTTTAAATTCTGTTAATCCTAGCTCAGACACAATTAGAGATAAAAGCATCTCGTTTGAAACATCAGTAACAATTAGAAAAAAATAATATGATAATAAATAATAAAGGAATAAGCCTACTACTGGTAGTAATCATAATTTCAGCAGTAACAATGCTCATTGCTTACTCAGCCACAATTACCGGAGTTGAAGAATCCATAACCGGATTACATCAAAGCAAAGCCCTGGAAATTTTTTCCGCAACAGATGGTTGCATGGAAGAGGCAATCATCAAAATCAAAAACAGTTCCACTTATACAGGCGAATCTTTAACAATTGGTGATGTTTCATGTACAATAACTGTCAGTGGTTCTGGAACATCCAGAATCCTTAATATAACAAGCACCATGGAAGGCCTTTATACCCGCGAGATAGAAGCGGACGTTGACTGGTCATCCACATTCCAGGTCACCGCCTGGCGAGAAATAAGCACCTAAAAACAAAAAATGTTAGATTTTCTTTTCAGTAAACCATTCGCAATACGTATTACAAACAATTTTGTTCAGGTAATGTCTATTGTTGGCAATAAAAAAAAAATCAAAGCAATAAATTTTGCGGAAGAAAAAATCCCCGAAGGAATAATAATAAACAACGAGATTATTGATGAAAAAGTATTATCACAAATCATTAAAACTACCCTGGCAAAAGCAAAACCAAATCCAATAAGCTCAAAAAAATGTATTTTGGTTTGGCCGGAAAACCTCACATACACGCAATTATTTCCCTCAATAAAACCCGCAACTGACGAAGTATTAAAGAAAGAAATGGAAGAATTGATTAGCGGTGTCATCCCGATTTCACTTTCTGAATCAAATTACAATTACCAGACCTATACATTTGGTGACAAAAAAGTTGCCTTTATTGCTGTCGCTGAAAAAGAAAAACTCAATAATTATCAAACGTTTTTAAACAATACATGCGGCTTAAAAGTTGTTGGTATTGAGCCGGAGTTTATCAGCTTAATTAGAAATTTACCGACAGAATATGTTAAAGGGCAAAGCGCCGCTTTTATCCACACGGAATTCAATTCCATTAACATCATTCTGACCTTCTCCGGTATCATTTTTGACAGCATCCGAGTTAAATATTCATTAAACCCTAAACAGGTTCTTGCGCACGAGCTCACTAAATCAATCAATTTATTCAGCGAACAAATGAATCAAAAAATAGTCAATATATTTTTGATCGGAGAGAACGAGTTTGAATCTCTCCTCAATGAAAAATTTCAACTACCAAGAAAACAAATATTAAAATTTAATTTAGATTTAAGCAAAATGAACTACAATAATGGTAATAATTTGCATATAATAAGCGGCGCCGCCCTAAAAACCATCGGATTTGAGACAGGTATGCCTATTAATCTATTACAATAAACTATTCATGAAAATTATTTTAACATCAACAAATGGGATCATTATAGGAATAGTTGGAGTTATCTTGGGGTTTTTGCTGGGAAATTTTTTCCTAAAACTTGAGTTGAATATGAACGAACTAATGATTCTTTTCATGCTTTTACTGGGAATAGTTATCGCTTTTACAGTTGTGGTAGGTATGATTGGACACCTTAAAAATACAAATTAATATTGTTTAAATAGGCAAAGTATCCTATTTTATAGAAAAATAAAAATGATGCGGAATAGCAAAAATAAAAATAATGGTTTCACACTTGTCGAGTTGATAATCGTAATAGCGATTATTGCAATATTGGCAGCAATGATTTTTGTTGCGTTAGATCCCGCGAGACGTCTCCATGAATCTCGCAATTCACGCAGGTGGAGTGACGTGCATACCATTGTTGATGCACTTAGAAAGTATCAATCGGATAACGAAGGTAGTCATTACGCAACTATATCCAGCATAAATGCCGCAGCCTTCTATCAAATAGGTACATGTAGTAGTGGAGGAGATAATGGCTGCACCGCAGAAAGTACTCAGACGGCATGTATTGATTTAACGGGTTTACCTTCAAATTATTTATCAACAATCCCCGTTGATCCCAAAGACGGGACAGGCGAAAAATCAGACTATTATATAAGAGTGGATTCACTGGGAGCGGTAATTGTAGGAGCATGTGACCCTGAAGGGGAAGGTGTGAACGGAAGTGGAGACGCACCATTAATTGAAGTTTCAAGATAATAATCAATATTCTTTAAAAAAAAACAATGAAACACACAATTCGGAAAAAAGGATTCACCCTAGTGGAGCTAATAATCGTGATCGCGATTATCGCGATCATAGCTGCCGCAATTTTCGTCGCCTTGGATCCGGCAAGACGTCTTCATGAGGCTAGAAATGCCCGAAGATGGAGTGATGTGGCAACAATGCTTGATGCTGTAAGAAAATATCAAGTTGATAATGACGGAACACACTACAGTTCTGTAGCCGGACTTACACAGAGTGAAAATTTTGTAGTCGGAACAAATGGTGTTACCGGTTGCGATGCCGGTTGTACAGGAGTGACAACTCAGCCACAATGTGTTGATATCTCCAGTATTGGAACAAATTACCTTGCTGAAGTACCTCTTGATCCTGCAACAGGAGCAGCAACATTTAGCGATTATTATTTGTCTGTTGACGCTAATGGCGCAGTAACAGTAGGATCATGCGATCCAGAAGGCGAAGGTGCCGGAGGTGGCGGATCAGCCCCAACAATCAGAGTTATCAGATAATCTGATTCTTTTAAAAAAGAGCGACAATTAACTTAGTCGCTCTTTTTTATGCGAGTTGCAAATTACTTTTTATCGTATCAACAATGCACGATAATTTAGCACGGGATTTTGTAAAATATTGTTTTACACCTAAATCAATGTAGCTCTGAAGGTTATCATTGCTTGCGGTATTTGAAACGACAAATATTGACATTTCTTTCCCCCTCTTCTCACTCATTAATTTCGAAACCAAACATATACCGTTTTGCCCCCCAACCAAATAATGATCCAACCAGATAACCTTAATTTCAGTATCTTTCAGTTTATTTAGTGCTTCATCAACAGTAGATGCAGTAACTACTGAAAAATTATTTTTTTCAAGCTTAAGCCTTATAACATTTTGCAGTGGTATTTCATCCTCTACTACTAATATTTTTATGCTTTTGACTTTAATCATTTTATTTATGTTAATTTTTTTGATCCGATCTTAGATTGCATTCCCTCTAATGGGATAGTAATAATAAATGTTGCTCCTTTATTTTCCTCTGAGTGAAACTCTATCGATCCGTTGCATTGATCGAGAATGAGTTTAACAAGATACAGCCCGAGCCCTGTACCATCCGTATCGGCACCTTTAACATTATCCGCCCTAAATAGCTTGGAAAAAATCTTTTCTTGTTGTTCCTTTGGAATTCCCATACCTGTATCAGTAACGCGGATTTCAATATGTTTATCCTTTCCTAACACATACAAGTTAATTTCTCCTTTCTCCGGTGTATATTTAATAGCATTTGTAAGCAGGTTTTGGAATATTATCTGAGTTAGTTTTTTATCTAAGCTCATTTTTTGCAGATTTTCTGAATATTCGGCAACAAAGTCTATTTTTTTTTCATCAATTTTCGATTGTA
This sequence comes from Patescibacteria group bacterium, assembly GCA_018829865.1. Classification (GTDB taxonomy): domain Bacteria; phylum Patescibacteriota; class Gracilibacteria; order UBA1369; family JAHJTR01; genus JAHJTR01. The sequence goes on from JAHJTR010000226.1 coordinate 8,077, forward strand.
ACTCCTTAATAACTTCATCAGCCAACTCTCGAATATCTTGTAATTCAGGGTCAATCATCAGCGTGCCCAATTCTAGACGAGAAACATTTAATAGCGCATCAACAAGCACAACCATTCTATCATTGCTCAATGCAATCTCTCTCAAATATTTCCTTTGCTCATCCTTCAGTTCTCCCGCATCGCCCGCAAGCAGCATTTCTGTATACCAGTTAATGGCAGATAATGGGGTTCGCAATTGGTGGGAAGCAAGTGAAACAAATTCAGTTTTTGCCTTATCAACATTTTTTTCAGTTGTAACATCTCTAAATACCTCAATTGTTCCTATGATTTTATCAGTCCATATAATTGGAGAAACAGTTATACCCGCAGGGAATACTGTATTATTTTTACGCACATAATAATTAGATTTACTGATAACAGTAGTAATTTTTTCTCCACTTTCAATTGCTATCCTCAGAGGTCTATCTTCAATCGGAATATCTTTGCCACTTTCATCAACCATTCTTAAGCTTTCCAGGATTTTTTTGCCTTTAAGCTCTTTTAATGTCCATCCAATCATATTCTCAGCTGATTTATTCATAACAGTAATATATCCGGCCTGATCCGTAGCAATAATTCCATCACCAATGCTATCAAGCAGAGATTCAATTTTAATTTTCTCGCGACTAACATTATCTTTTTCATCTTTAACATCCTCCAAAATATTAAGTATAGCATTCTGCTGTTTCTCTAATTCATCCCTTTGAGTTTTTATGCTTTCCGTCTGCGATCCCACTTTCTCATCCACAAAAGATCGGGATTTTTTTATAGCATCAGTCATCATATTAAATGATTTCGAAAGAGATCCAATTTCATCATCTTTATCAATGTTCACTTTATAATCAAGATTTCCTTCCTCAATAATATTAATACCCTTTTGAAGTTCAGAAATAGGCAGACTAATATTTCGACTCACATAATACGCAACAATTGCAATCGCTATCGTAAATATTACTATTAAAACAATCGAAATATATATCAATCCACCTAATGGCGCCAAAGCTTCCTCTTTGGAAATCTCTACAATTAAACACCAACCTGTCTCGGGTATAGGAAAATGAGTGCCAATTACCTCCGTA
>JAHJTR010000227.1 GCA_018829865.1 Patescibacteria group bacterium
CCACTTGTGAGGGAGTTGTTTGTTGGCGATGAGAAAAAACTGCTTAAGGAAATTCCTGTTTCTTGCGATCCATATGCTGAAATTAATTTTAGAATGGGGCTGCCTTTTAGTAATTTTAGAGTGCTTAATTTTCATAATTTGATTCACTTAAATAATGAAGGTCTAATCAAAATGCTGCAGCGTATTCTTGCCTTTCAGAAGGCTAAAAAGCATACTTTGCATTTGGTGTTTCTTTGTCATCCGTGGGAGTTTACGGGCTCCTTAAAAATGGAAATTCTTTTAAATAAACTGCAAATTTTGGAAAAAGAGTTTAAAATAAAGTATGTAAAATTAAAAGATTTATAATGATTGATATTAGGGAAACTTTGCAGCTAAAGACACTTCTGAGCATTGCCAAGCGCATTGTTAAGCGCGATACTTTGGTTGATTTTAGGGAGGAGCTTAAAAATTCCGGGTATAATTTTGATGAGACGATTCTGGATTTTAATCTTTTGCGTAGTGCTTTTAGTTTTATTTTGGACGGAGGTGTAAAAAGGGAAATTAAAAGGGTTTTTATGCCGGGTTTTATTTGCCCGGTGATGGCGGAAGTTGTGAAGAGATCCAATAAAGAGCTTGTTTTGGTGGACTCAGATTTGCAGACGTTTAATATGGATTTTGATTTTGTTACGAAATTTGGTGTGGGGAAAAATGATGCGATATTGATTAATCATACTTTTGGGAATCCTGTTTCGATTAAAACACTGCTGAAAATTCCGCAAAATAATCGTCCTCTGATAATTAGCGATAATGCTCTGGCGCTTTTTAGTGAGATTGATGGCGGATATGCGGGAGTTGGGGCTGATTTGATTATGCTTAATTTGCATAAACAGTTTGCGAATACCGATGGGGCTTTGGTGATTGGAAATGAACTTTTGAAAAATGATTATGATGTGATAAAAAAAGATTCGGGGATTTATAAAAATTTCACAGATGTTGTGCTTAAAACAGGTGGAATTCATCAGAATTTGATTAATCTGATTCGAAGTATTATGCCTTTGTATAAAGAAGTTTCTGCAAAAATAAGTAGATGGAGCGTAAAGAGAATGTCAAAATTCGGGGGGCTTGTTTTTAGGGAGAGTTTGGGGAATTTGAAAAATGAGATTGAGAAGAGGAGGGAGCTGGCGATTCTTTATGATAAGCTGCTGCCTTTAAAATACTTTGTGCCGCAGAAAATTGAGGAGGGGCATTCATTTGCCAATTATGCGGTGCGACTTAAGCCCGAATACAAGGCGCTGCGGGATAGAATGGTGGCGGATTTGAGAAGTGAAGGGATTTTTGTGGATCGGATGTGGTATAACTCCCCTACAGGAAAAGATTATAAAAAATTTATTCCTCAGACATTAAATAATACAAAAATACTTGCGAAGACCGTGATTAATCTGCCAATTAGGGGCGATTATTCCAAACAGGATGTTAAGTATTTGTTTAGGGCGATTGATAAAATATTAAAAAACTATTCATGCGAGTAAGGCTGGCTAAAGAAAGTGATAAATTGGCTTGGGATCAATATGTGGAAACTTTTCTGGTGGCAGGAAATGCTGCGAACGGGGGTGATTTTTCGGGGGCTTCATTTTTTTATTTGTGGGGATATCGACAGATTTTGGAGAAAATATTTGGGTTTGAGCCCCTTTATTTGATTATTGAAAATGAGCTGAGCATTGGAGGAAAATCTAAGAATAAAGGTATTAAACCTGGCAATCAGGACGTAAAACCTAAAATTGTGGGCGTGATGCCTCTTTTTATTCGAGGCAAAATAAGTGGCAAGAAACTTGTCACGGCTCCTTTTGCTGATTATACAGGGCCTTTGATTGATGAAGGTGTTAATTCTGAAATTATTTTCCCTTTTATTCAAGATTTGCTTAGAGAAAAACATATTGATGACTATGACTTCTTTTCGCTTCAGAAAGCGTTTGCCGACAAATCGGCAAATTTTAACTCTGATAAGTTTTGTACATTTATTTTGAGTACCAATACATCCTTTGAAAAAATTCTGAAAACTAAAATTCATCAAAAAACTCGGAACATGATCAATAAAGCAAAAAAGAATGATTTACATGTGCAGCTGGATGAGAACTTTGTGGATTTGAGAAAATATTATGATTTGTATTTAAAAACTATGTTTCGGCTTAAGAGCTTGCCGCTGCCTTTTTTGCTCTTTAGAAATATGGCAAATGAAATGAGCGATAAGGTTAAATTATTTACGGTTAAAAAAAATGAAGAGGTGGTGGCCGGGATTTTGGCTCTGGCGTTTAATGAAACTCTTTTTATTTGGAGTAATGCGTCCGATCATAAATTTTCGAATATTGGGGCAAATAATGAGGTTTATGCGGGGACGATAAAATATGCCTGCGACTCAACGAAAATTAAATATGTTGATTTTGGGAGTACTATGACAAATACTTCTCATCACTTTTTTAAAAAAAGATGGGGCGGGCGTGAAATGCCGATTTATCGTATTACAAAAAATCCGACTGTAAGTGGAGAAGAAAATGGTTCGAAGTTTTTGAATGGAATTATTTCGTTTATTTCACTTCTGCCGAATTCAATTGCTCAAAGGATTTTTGTTTTTATTTTTAGAAATTATTAAATCTAGCGAACTGCAGGTTAGCCGGGCGTGATATAAAAGTGACAGTAATGAATATTGCTTTACTCTATTTTTTCTCGAATGATCTTTCGTAGCAAACATAGCTGACAATTAGTGCAACTGTGCGAGCTATGATTCTGGTGATTATTGCTCCCCAAATATGGAAATAATAAATTAATATAGGAGAAAGAATAACAATGATTAGGCTGAAAGAAATCTTTAAATAGAAGATAGGCTTGGTTTTTTTTGCTGAAACAAAATAACTATGAAAAATAACCAGAGGGGACGCTAAAATACTTAAACTGTAAACCAATGCAAAAGTAAGCGACTGATCCAGGTATTTAGGAAAGACGTATTTGAAAACAAATGGTGCAGTTATTAAAAAAATGATTATCATTGCCGCCACCGGAATAAACATTTTAAAAAAGTTTTTTTTAAGCTCGTCTTTGTTATTTATATCAATCTTCATATTTGAGAGCTTTGGCAAAAAAGTCCTGGTAATCGGCGCAAAACTGGTTTTTAAATAATCGGGAAGCATTATTGCTACCTGATAAATGGCGAGATCAACTCCGCCAATAAAAATACCTATGATCAATTTATCAATGTGATTTGCAATAACATCAAGGACTCCGATGAGTGAAAGTTTTTTACCAAATATAATATTACTTTTGTCGACCTTATTATTAGTGATGTACTTTCGCATTGCAATGAGCGAGAAACCTCCTAAAATAATTATTTGAATAAAAACTGTTACCAAAAGCAGAAGAAGTGCGCTTGGATAGAGAAAAACCACTGCAGTTAGACCAATCATTGAAAAAATGCCAAAAATCGAACTTACAATAACCAGCTGGCGGAACTTCTTTTTGCCGGCAAAAAATTCCTGATAGGTCTCAGAAATCGCATACAGAGGGAAAATCACGGCTAGCATAATCAGAGAAATTGAAATTTGAGCATCGGATTTGAAAAAATAAAAATATATGGCGATGCCGATAAGCGCAATCGTTCCCAATATTGACCACTTAGCCTTGGTGATGATCGCCTTAAAATAAGTGCCATCGTAGCCCCTGGAAACAGCCTGAATAATTGATTGATTCATGCCGGGCAGAGCAAAAATCGTGAGTATGCCCAAAATAGAGAGGTACAAATTATATTCACCGTAAATCGATTTCGATAAGAAATTGGTAAAAACGACGCTTAAAACGACTCCCTTGATCGTATCGACTCCGTGGCCAAGGGAAAGCCAAAAACCATTTTTTACAAAATATGGTAAATCCAGGCCTATTTTTGTTCCGGCAATTCTTAACTTGTAGTTAATCTTTTTTAGCATCAGCGTTGTTGTTTAAATACCAATCAAAGAATTTTTTCATACCATCTGCGATGTTGGTGGTTGGCTTGTAGCCGAGAAGATTTTGGGCTTTTGTTATATCGGCGTATGTGACGTCGACGTCACCCTGTTTTTTTGAGACTTCTTTGATGATGGCTTTTTTCCCGACTATTTCTTCAATTGTTTCGATGAATTCGTTTAATGAGACTGTCTGATGATTGCCTAAATTTAATATTTCGAAGGGTAATTTCTTTTTTGCTGCGGCTATCACTCCTTGGACTATGTCGCTGATATATGTGTAGTCTCTGCGGGTGCTGCCGTCTCCGAATTTTTGGATTTCGCGGCCTTTGTAAATTGCGTCAGTAAATAAATAGGGGGCCATGTCGGGGCGGCCTTTGGGGCCGTAGACTGTGAAGAAGCGCAGGCAGGTTATGGGTATTTTGAAAAGATGGTGGTAGGTGGAGCAGAGTAGTTCGCCTGCCTTTTTTGTTGCGGCATACGGGCTAATTGGTTTGTCTACATTTGCGGTTTCTTTGAATGGAATGTCTTTTGAATTGCCGTAAACCGATGAACTTGAGGCAAAAACAAAGTTTTCAATTTTGTAGATGCGGCTTAACTCCAGCATATTTTGAGTTCCTAAAATATTTACTTTGCTATAAAGTAGCGGATCACTAATAGAGGGGCGCACTCCGGCCCTTGCGGCTAAATGGATGATTGTTTCGGGACGGCTTTCTTTAAACACTTTCTCCAGTTCCTCGTAATTTGTTGTGTCAACTTTGTGAAACTTAAAATTATCGTATTTTGAGAGCTCATCGATGTTCTGTTTTTTGATTTCGGGGTCGTAATAATCGTTGAGGTTATCAACACAAACTACGCTATACCCCTCCTTTAATAATTTTTCACATGTGTGCGACCCGATAAACCCCGCGCCGCCTGTGACTAAAATTTTTTGCATACGAACTTTTTGTAATTTTAGAGGATTTTCAGTATAAATATTAAAGATTACTTAGCCAATATATGCAAGATCGAATCGGGAAAAATCGTAGAATAATATTTATGCTTTTTGTCTATGTTTTTTTGGGGATGGTGTGGCTTATTGTGACTCCCCCGTTTCAAAATGCCGATGAGCAGGCGCATTATGCTTATGTGCAGTATTTGGCTGAGAATGGCGAGATTCCTAATCCTGACGAGCTTGATAAGGCGACTGTTTATAATCCGTATATTCAAAAGGTGATTGCGGCGCTTGGGACTGACAATATGGTGCTGAATTCGATTAGCTCGCTAAATCGCGATGATATAGCGAATATTAAGGATGAAATTTCTAGGATTAATGAACCGAAAGTTACGGCTTATCATTTTCCTGCATCCGGTTATCCCCCTCTATATTATGCGATTAATTTGCCTTTTTATTATTTGGGAGATTTTGCGGGAGGATTTGTGATGCAAATATTTGCGATGAGGTTTTTGTCCTTAATTGTTTCGTGTGTTACTCTTTTTTACATTTATTTACTGGGTAAAATATTCTTAAAAAGTGAGATAATGGCTCTTGCATGCGCGGCTCTTGTTGGACTTAGTCCCGCTTTTTTGCATTTATCGACGTCGATAAATAATGATAATTTACTGATTATGTTTTTTACGATCGGTATTTATGTAATTACCGCATATAGCGCCAAGATGAATTGGAGAATTGTATTATCGATTATCGCATTTGGAGTGCTTGCCGGTTTAACTAAGCCGCAAGGGTGGTTTATACTTCCTATTGCCGGTTTTATTTTGGGGATGAATTATTTTATGAGTATTTTTATTAGGAGGAAAATGAAGATCACTCTACTTAATACTATCTTGATTTTGATTGCTTTGCTGCCGTTTTTGGGGCCTTATGCAATAGTTAACTTTTCTGATATTGAATGGAAATGGTTATCAAGTGATTACCTAAGCAATCATTATTTGATCGTTTTTAAACAAATTATTAAAGGGCTTGTTGGCCAGTTCAACTGGGGAGCGACTGTTTTGGCGCTGCCCTATTATTATATTTCCATCTGTTTGTTTTTTGTGTGTGGTGCTGTTTTTATAAAAAACTATGTGAGGCATATTGAAGAGCAAAAAAGATGGTATGCGCCACTAGCTATAGTGATTTGTTTCAGCTCAGTGATTTTTCTAATTGATGATTACTATTTGTTGAAAGAAAATGAATTCACGCTGGGAATTCAGGCGAGGTATTTTTTCCCGGTGATCGGGTGCTCAGCTGTGATGTTGATGTATGGCCTGATGAATCTGTTTAAAAATAATAAATATAAAAAGTTTTTGCCTTATGTAGTAATTTATTTGATGCTGCTTTTTAATTTTTTGACGCTGATTAATTATTATATTCCGAGATTTTATGCTTAAGAAATTTATAAAAAAAATGTTGATTGGGGGTTTGTTGGTGCTGCCGTTTGTGGCCGTGATGTATTTAGGATATTTAGAGAATGCAGATAAAATTGATGCTAATAAAAATGCGTTCTCCGTGCCCCGGGGGCGGCTGAAAGAAATAAAATCAGTAATCTCCCCGGTGTATAGTTTTGTGGCTGAAAAAGATGATTTAAATCGCATTGATGTTGTTTTTGTTAATGGAAAAGGTTATTTCGATTTTATTTTATTTGATGAAAATGATGAGCGTTTGTATTCTGAGAATTTCAACTTGGCGAGGAATTTAAATTACACGCCTTATGGTTTTAAATTTGGGCCAATAGCTGATTCGGAGAATAAAAAG
>JAHJTR010000228.1 GCA_018829865.1 Patescibacteria group bacterium
CTGCAATTCTGGCTGCATACTCATAAATATTCCCATACCCTTTTTGCTCATAAACCTTCAACCGATTGATCTCAGGCAACAACGCCAATAATTTATAGGTTATCTGATTTCTCTCTCGCCCAAGCCTAACAAATTCTTCATGTAGATTTTTCTTGATCATCGGTATTTTCAAGTCATGTGTTTTTTTCATAATTTCACGATTAATTAACACTATAAAACTAACAATTACCCCAACAAAAAACAACCGATTTACGGCTTAAACATGCGACTATACAATGATTTTTATGCCGGTGGTTCACCTTCGAATTTCCCCATATCTCAAACGGTGCACAACCCCTCACCTTTATTGATATCTGATAATTTTCGATCCCCCAAACAAAAATTTTGAAACCATAGATTGAGAGCGAAAATAATAGAAATTTAAAAAAACCTCAATTTCTCGTCAACTCAAAATTGCAAGACAAGCAGCCTCGGCTGTTGGAACGCAGGCAAGTTTGATTTTCAATACTTCGGCAGCCCCGGCAGCCAGTCCTCCACCAAGCCCAGTCGCTAAAACACAAACAAGTTTACTTTCCAATCTTTATCCACCCGGCAGCCAGGCCTCCACCAAGCCCAGTCGCTAAAACGCAAACAAGTTTGATTCCCAATACTTTAGCAACCCAAATAGCCTAATCTCCCACAAAGCCAAGTCGATGAAACGCAGGCAGATTAGATCCCCTGAACTTTATCCCCCCCCGACAACCCGACCTCCACCAAGCCCTACCGCTGAAACGCAAATAATCTTGATTCCCAATACTTTTAGCAACCCAAACAACCCGGCCTCCCACAAGCCAAGTCGATGAAACGTAGGCAATTTTGGTCTCCCAAGCTTTAGCAACCCAAACAGCCCAGCCGCTGAAACGCAGGCAGATTAGATCCCCTAAGCATTAGATCCCCGAACTTTACCCCCCAAGCAGCCCACCCTCCCCGAAAATCCCCGTAAATCCCCGGGGAAAATTGCTGCGTAGAATCGTTATACATTAATTCAATATTTTCCCGCCCAGCCCTTGCAAATCCTCCCCAAAAAAACTAACCTATACCAAGAATCACCTACAAACAAGCCATGACCGCCATTTTACAATCATCCCTAAAATTAGTCAAAGACCACCTTGCCAGCATCCCCGAGGGCAAAATTCCCCTTATCGTAATTCTTGGTCCCACAGCTTCCGGCAAGACTTCCCTAAGCGTGCAGCTCGCAAAGCAGCTTAATGGAGCCATAATTTCCACCGATTCCCGTCAGGTTTATCGCGGTATGGATATCGGCACCGACAAAATTACTCAAGAAGAAATGGCCGGCATCCCTCACCACCTGCTGGATGTTGCAGGTCCCGATCAAGATTTCACTTTAGCGAATTTTCGCGAACTGGCCGAGCACGAAATTGATGTTATTCATAAAAAAGGTCAAATCCCGTTTTTGGCAGGAGGAACAGCGCTTTACATCGATGCAATAACTAAAAATTACGACATGCCCTGCGTCCCTCCTAACAAAAAATTAAGAGAAAAATACGAAAAGATGGCGGAAAAAAACGGCAAACAAGCGGTCTACGACTATTTAATTTCAATCGACCCCGAGAATGCCGAAAAAATTCATCCAAATAATTTGCGGTATGTAATCAGAGCAATAGAAATTTTCGAAACTACCGGCAAACCCAAACAAAATAAGGTCAAAGAAGATCGCAAATATCATGTGCTAAAAATCGGCATAAACAGACCAAGAAAACAACTTTATGACCGCATAAATGCGCGAGTTTTAACCCAAGTCGATAGGGGAATACTGGCTGAATTACATAAATTACTCGAGAATTGCCCCAGAAATGCTCCATCAATGTCATCGCTTGGGTACAAAGAATATTTCCCCTACATCGATGGCAAAATCAGCCTCGAAGAAGCCCAAGAAACTCTCCAAAAAAACACCAGAAACTACGCAAAGCGCCAAATGACTTGGTTTAGAAAGGATAACGATATTAATTGGCTTAATGCGGATTAGATCTACAACTTTGCTTTAATGTATAAAAACATATACACTAATCTTCGAATTAACAGTTATTCCCATGCCATCTGCAGCATTCGACAGGCTTCGCAAAATAATAAGCAAACTTAGGTCAGGCAAGGGGTGCCCGTGGGATCGAAAGCAAACGATTCAAAGTTTGCAAAAATGTTTGGAAGATGAAATGCAAGAAGTTAAAGAGGCGATTGAGGCTAATGACAACAAAAATTTAAAAGAAGAACTGGGCGATTTACTCTTCACAACCGTGATGATGATTCAAATCGCTGAAGAAGAAAAAATCTTTAGTTTAAAGGAAGTGCTCGAGGAATCAGAAAAAAAGTTAATCGAAAGACACACATGGGTATTTGGAGACGATAAAGCAAGCACAGCTGAAGAAGCCTATGAAATGTGGCAGAGGAATAAGAAAAAGTAAACAAAATTTATAATTTCAAATATATTTAATGTCAGTTTCAGACAAAGTATGGAAAATAAAAAACACCGACAATAACGTTCTCACCCTCGAAAAATTGCTCAAGAATCGAAACATCGTGACTCCTGAGCAAAAAATAGAATTTTTAAGATCTGAATTTGAGAAACTTAATAATTCACCATTCCTTTTCAAGGACATGAAAAAGACGATTGGCCGTATCCATAAGGCAATCGAAAACGAAGAGAGAATCATAATTTTTGGCGACTATGATGTAGACGGCATTTCAAGTACGGCGATTTTGGTTCATGTTTTAAACAGATTGGGCGCGAAAGTGTCTTATAGGCTACCTCACCGAGTAAAAGATGGTTATGGTTTAAGTGAGAGCTTTATTAAGGAATTTATTGAAAACGATATCAAACTTTTGATAACCGTGGATTGCGGCATCACCTGTCTAAAAGAGGTTACAATGGCTAAAGAAAACGGTATTGATGTGGTAATAACAGATCATCACACCATCCCCGCCGAAATGCCGGATGATGCATATTCAATTCTTCATCCTCTCCAAAAAACCAGCGGCTATCCTTTTCCTTATTTAACAGGGGCAGGCGTGGCCCTAAAGCTTGGTCAGGCACTTCTGATTGAGTCTGATTTAGAGGATTCGGGGCCCGATAGTGATTTAATTATAGCTTTCGCAACTCTTGGCACAGTCGCTGATTTAGGTGCGCTGCAAGGCGAAAATCGTTCTCTTGTAAAAAAAGGTCTCAAATTGCTTCAAAAAAGTGAATGGAAGGGGCTTAAATATCTTAAGCAGTATTCCGGTATC
>JAHJTR010000229.1 GCA_018829865.1 Patescibacteria group bacterium
CCGTGCTGTGATGCTATTACTTTTTTTGCCGGGCAACCCATATTTATGTCGACTCCTGCAGCTCCACTTTGTTCAATTATTTTTGCCGCTTCAGCAAAGGATTCCAGGTTTTTGCCGAATAATTGTACTATTAATGGATTCTCCTTTTTATTGAATTTGAATTTTTGTATGACTTTTTTTGCTCCGACTTTAATGGCATCTGCGCTGGCGAACTCCGTCCAACAAATGACTGATGGGGCTAATTTTTTGACGATTTGTCGAAATGCTGAATCTGTGTAGCCTTCCATGGGGGCTAGAGCGATAATTGGTTTATCGATGGATTTCCAGTCGAATTTGATTTTCATGCTGGCTCAAATATTGTTAATTGCCCTTATTTATACGTTTTTTCTTGGTTTTGATCAATAAAAAAAGCCTTTTTTGAAGGCTTTTTTTATTTTTTTTCTTATAATGAGTCTTTTGATCTTTATAAATCTATGTTGACTTTAACTTTTGTTTCGTCCGGAGCTGTTACAGGTGGTGGACTTGTAAGAGGTAATTCGTTAACAATTTCGTTAATTCCTTCAATTAAGGGATTTGTGCCGTTGGTTACGGTTGAAACTGCAATTGGATTATCTCTCGGTTGAATGAATCCGCTTGTTTCCGGTTTTTCTGTGATTATTGGGAGTGATTCTTCTGTTGGCTCAGGAGTTGCTTTTTCTGATATTTCAGGTGTTGGCTCGGGAGTTGTTTCTTCTTGAGTTTTATCATCTCCGGCAAAGAATGTTGAATAAGCGAAATAGCTTAATGCTCCAATTAAAACTATTGCTAAAATTGCTGAAACAATTTTGATAGTCTTACTTTTTCCGGTTGTTTCCGGTGAGTTGTTCGGCATTGGAGTATTGATTTCCGGTGTTGCTTCAGGAGTAGTTTCATTTGTGTCGCTTCCCAGTGAAAATGAATCTTCAGTTTCCATTGATGGCATTTCAGGTGGTGTGTCAGGTGGCACTATAGGTGTTTCTTCACTGGTGCTTGCCATTTCCGGTGTGTCAGTAGTTACTTCTGACATAGGCTCCATAGGTGTTTCTACTGTTGAGTCTAAATTTAATCCATTTGAGAGATCTGATCCCGGGATGGGTGTGTCTGAGATTGGAGTTTCGGTAGTGGGAGTGACTACTTCCGGTGTGGGTGCTGTAAAATCTGTTGCTATTTCAGGTGTTGTAGTTTCCGGTACAGATTCAGTTGTTTGTATTGGGTCAGTAGTTGGTTCGATTGGTGGAGTATCTGCCGTTGCTTCTACCGTTGGTGTTGGGGCTGCAATTGGTTGGTCCATTGTTGGAGTTTCTGTTACAGCTTCGGGAGTTGCTCCAAAAGTGTTTTCAGGCATTGGAGTTTCAATTGGGGCTTCAGTCTCAAGGGGGTCAGTTGTTGGTATAGCTGCTACAGGTGTGTCGGTTAAAGGTGATGCGGTGTTTTCACCACTTCCTGTTTTTGCTTCGCATTCGGAAAGAAGATCTTTAACATCTTGATTGTCCGGATCGACTTCTAGGATTTCTTTGCATCCTTCAGAGGCTTTGTCATAGTTGCCACTGTTAAACCAATCCTTTACTTGTGTTAATGCTTCTTCTTCAGAGATATTTTGATCGTCCATAATATTTTTTTATTATTTTATGAAATATTTAGAATTTAATTATTCTCATCGTCATCGTCGTATTCCTCCTCATGATCATCATCTCCTTCAACTTTAGGAATAACATTCTCAATTGCGCCCCATTCGCTTTCTTCATGTGCGGGGACAACCAATGTAACTTCATCTCCAACATCGGCTTTAAAGTAGGTTACAGAAGCAAGTAGCACTTTAAACACTTTGCCTTCGCCAAGTACTTTAAATTGACCGTCTTCTTTTGTTAATACTCCAACAATTTTATTTCTTTCAATTGGCCCTATTTGTTTATAAATAAAGTGGCCGTCTCCTGAGATGGTTAGTTTAAGCACATCTCCGGGGATGAGTTTTGACTTACTGGCATAGTTGGCGGGAACAGGATAGTTTTTCCCGTTTGGGCCAATCATGTTTTGACCGTCAAAAACACCTTCAATGATTTTTGTTTCTTCATCTATATCCATATTAAGGCTTCTTGCGTCTTCCTCGTATTTTTTTGAGTCGGCGCTGCCACTATCTCCTGCCAAATCATTAATGATACGTTGCGCAGATCTGGTATTAGATACCGCACTCTCTAGCATTTCTTTAACCAGAGCGAGTTTTGATGCAAAGGACATATTTTTATTTTTATTTTAATAAGTCCTGTTAGTATACCATTTTATTGCAACTTTTTCAATTACTTTGTGCGCTTGAATATTATTTTCTCGCCGTTTTGGCAATTGATGCGAAGGTCAATATAGATGAGGGAGTCTTTGTGGAGGTCTAGTTTTCCGGTGGATCGTTTGAGTTTGTTTAGTTGTTCTTCGATGTTTTTTGTTAAATCCAGCCAAACATAAAATCCTTTTTCGCTGAGTAAATGTGCTTCTCGTTCGGTTTTATAATACTGGGTTTTTGTGATTTTGATGTCGAAATTTTTTTCGAAGAGAATGGCTGCATCAATTGCTTTTTGCACTCTTTCGCCGTTAAAGATTATTTCTTCTGACATAATATCTTCGAACTCCTTATCATTAATATTTTTTAGGATTAGCGTTGGGAGATTTGGATTATCAGCATTGTTTTTGAAAATTTTGCCGGCGTTATTGATAATAAATTTATGAGGCAGATTGGATGGAGTATCATTGATAATGAGATTTGCCAATTGCGGATGATAGGTGATAATTACTCTGATTTTGCTTGGAAAACTTTTTTTAAAATCAATGTTTGCAATTTCCGGATGATTTTTTTGGATTTTTTCAATTAAACCGGTTTCGTTAATGGTGACCAGATTTTGATTTTTTGCCGTGTTTAAAATGCTTTGAATGTCGGATGGGATTTGATTATCGTCGTTGGTTTCGGTGATTTCGATTTGGGAAATAATGAATGAATTGTGTAAAAAAGTTAGGTAAAAAAATATGCCAACCAATACAGTTAAAACAATTGAACCGATAATAATACGTCTTTTTGCGGCCGGCTTTAGTTTTTTTCTTTTTTGTCTACTTACTTTCGGAGTGAATGGTTTTCTCTTTTTGGCGCTTATGTGTTTTTTGAAATATTTGGTGTTGTTTGAAGATTTGTGGCCAGATCTTTTAAATCCAAGCATTATGTTGGGATAAATTTGTAGCTTGTTAATTTTAGCAGTTAATACCGTTTTTTAAAAATAGAAGAGAAAGGTGAGCATTTTTGATGATTTGTGCTATATTCTGATGGATTATTAACAACTACTGTATGGGGATTCTGGTTGATGTTTGCAATATTGATTTAAATGATGAGAAAATTTTTGGTGATTTGTGGGATTTTTATAGTGAGGAGATGAAAAAGCATAATTTTACATCTATTAAAGGGGAGAAGGAGTTTGTGATGAAGCATTTTGTTGATTCTATTTTGGCGCTAAAGGATGAGAATTATTTTAAAGCAGGTGATCGGGTTTTGGATATTGGGAGCGGAGGGGGATTTCCGGGGATTCCGCTTGCTGTTGTGTATAAGGAGACGCATTTTGTTTTGCTTGATTCAGTCGGTAAAAAGACCCGGATGATGGAGGTATTGAAGGAAAAGTTTAATTTAAAAAATGTTTCGGTATTGAATGGGCGGGCGGAGGATTTTGCTCATGTGATTTCTCATCGGGAGAGGTATGATTTTGTGGTTAATAGGGCAATTGCCAAGTGGAGTGCGCTTTTGGAATTGAGTTTGCCTTTTTTGAAAGTGGGTGGGCGGTTGCTTGCATATAAAGGGCATGAGAGTTCTGAAGATTTGGCTATGGCGGATAGAATTGCCGGTGTGCTTGGGGCTAAACTGGTTAATGTTCATAAATATGAGTTACCGGATGAAATGGGGATGCGGAGTCTGGTTTCTTTTGTTAAAGAGCAATTGACCGGTAATGATTATCCTCGGAAGATGGGGGCAATAAAGAATCGATCATTATAAATTAACGATGTTGGATGTTTGATGTAAAAGATAAATTCTATTATGAAGCTAAAGCAAAGGGGTTTAGGGCTCGTAGCGTTTTTAAGCTTGAAGAAATTCAGCAAAAACACTCTTTGGTTAAAAAGGGAAATAATGTTTTGGATTTGGGCGCCGCTCCGGGTAGTTGGACGCAATTTGTTGCTAGAATTGTTGGCGACGGGGGGAGGGTTGTAGCTGTGGATTTGCAAGATATTGAGGCTTTAAATTTGCAAAATGTTGAGGTTTATAAATATGATGTTTTTTCGAAGGAGTGTGAAGTTTTTTTGAAGGAGAAATATGGGCGATTTGATGTTTTGCTTAGTGATATGGCACCAAAAACAAGTGGAATTAAAGATAAGGATCAATGGCTAAGTGTTGAGCTTGGTATACAGTGTCTTGAATTGGCTGATTCTTTGCTGAAAAAAGGAGGAAATATGACGGTTAAAGTATTTCAGGGCTCGGACTTTAATTTGTTTTGGTTTAAGTTTAAGAAGAAGTTTAAAATTGCCAAGGTGATTAAACCAAGGGCTGTGAGATCAACCAGTTTTGAGGTTTATGTTGTGGGGATTGGCTATGTTGGACGAAAAGAATAATTTTTAGTAAGAGGTTTTTCTGCTTAGATTAACTAATGGTTGCGTTGTGCTTCTTTTGGGTGGTTTGGGTGATGTAAAACTTGTTTTTCTTTTTTTTGACAGTTCTTTTCTTAGTTTTTCAATTATAGGTTGAATGTTTGTATCTTGTTTTTTTGCTGACTGTATGTTTTCAGTTTGAGCATTATTGTACTCATGTGGTGTTATCCATTGTATGCCATATCTTTTTGTTGCTGTTTGGCGTTTTGATTGGTCCCCGCAGGCCGCGTTCATGATTTCTATCATTTCTTCAGGTGATCGCTCATTCTTTCTGAAATCCAAGTATATTGAAAATAAATTTCTTTCAAGGGTTGATCTTTGCTCTTCTGTAAAATCTTTTATGAATTCTTGTTTATCTCTCAAAACTATAGAAATAGGATGATTGATAATTGCCGGTGTTGTTGCTAAAACTTCTTCCATACCGATAATTTCAATATTTGGGGATGCTGCTCTTAAAGATTTTGCGAGTTTATTATTGGGATTTCTCACTATATAGGTAATTGGTAGTCCGGTAGTGAGATAATCAACTAATTGTAGTTTGTCGTTTGTGGAAAGGGCGCCTTCTCCACTTTTTACTTCAATAATTTTAACTAATTGACCTTGTTCATAAACTCCGTAATCGGCGACTCTATATGATTTACCTGTAAATGAAGGAAATTCAATTTGAGCTTTAATGTCTTGGCCAAAATAAACGGCTAATGCTATTCCAATATTGTTTTCTACGCATTTACCTAAGGGAAACTGAGGGGGAATTTCACCCTTGGATTCGGGGAATACTGAAAGTTGATTTCTGATCTCTTTGAGTATTTCTCCTTGAAATAATCTATTAAACCCGGGGAAGCTGTTATCAAGAATTCCATTGGCTATCAGTGCTGCTCGTATTTCAGTTGAGTTGTTGGTTACCCCTAGGGCTTTGGCTAAATCTGTGTTTGGTTTGATTTTCGAAATATCTGTGTAATTTCTGTGTATGAACTCTCGAAATTCGGTTTTTTTGAAATTTATAGCTTGAATAAATCCTGATTTTTCGGCGAATATTTGTTGTTTGAATTTAACTACGAATGGGCTGGATGATGTAAAGAATAATTCAAAAAATTTAGGGCCGTCTATAAATGCGATTAATATCAATGATAGTGGTAGTTCGTTATGTATTTTTTTTCCTTTTCGTTGATGAAGTTCCTTCTGTAATAGATAGCGATTGAATTCCATAAAACCTTCCGAAAAACCGGTGGATTCAGGATTGTTTTCATGAATAGGAGGATTTTCTCCCTGAGATGGTAAATCATTTGGTGAATTTTTGTTGGATGGATTACTCCATTCTTCTTCGATTCCTTCCATAATATAGCTATTTATTGTAAGGTCTCTTTTTATACTATTTAAAGGTGTTTTGTCAATGCAAAGTAGGGTTAAGTCCTGTATTATGGGCAAAATAGCATTGTTGACTTTTTGCGTGTATTATGTTATTATCTTTTGAACTAAATATTTTTGATTTATAAATATATGTTTGATCAACTTGGACCCGATGATGAGTTAACTAAAAAGCTTTTCTCAGAGGGATATAAGGATATATTTGATAATATTAATAGTGGGATTGCGATTTATAGGGGGGTGAATAATGGTGAGGATTTTATTTTTGTTGATATTAATAAAGCCGGGAGTAAATTTAGTAAGGTTGAAAAAACTGATGTATTTGGAAAAAGTGTTACAGATGTTTTTCCCGGTATTAAGGATATGGGGTTGTTTGCCGTTTTTCAAGATGTTTGGTATACGGGAAAGGCTATGGATTTTCCTTTAACGAAATATATGGATGAGAGAATTACTCAGTGGGTACAAAACCATGTTTTTAAGCTTTATGATGAGTTTATTGTGGCTATTTATGATGATAAAACAGATCAGAAGCTGAGTGAGATGAAATTAAGGGCGAGAATTATGGAGTTGGAGAAGAAGATTGAGGATTTGGAAGGGTCGAAATAATTGTACTTTTTGTTTGAATGGATGATGTTTTCTGTTGAAATATTACTGATACAGTTTTTTGTAATAAGTGACCTTTAAAATGCATCTTTTGTTTCCGGCTCCCTCCTGATATAATTTTAACTAAATAAAAATAAAATATTTTGTTATGGAAAAGATTAAATTGGGTGGTCTATATAGGGGATTTAAAGGGGGGATGTGGCAGCGGGAGATTAATGTGCGGGATTTTATTCAGAAGAATAATGATTTATATGAAGGTGATGAGGATTTTTTGTCGAAGCCGACTGAGAAGACTAAAAAGGTTTGGCATCATGTTGAGGATTTGTTGATGAAGGAGTTTAAAAAAGGTGGCGTGCTTGATATTGATACTAAGACTCCGTCGACTATTGTAAGTCATGCGGCTGGGTTTATTGATAAACGGAATGAGTCGATTGTGGGGATTCAAACGGATAAGCCGCTTAAGCGTGGAATTAAGCCGAAGGGTGGGGTGCGACTTGTTGATGCGGCTTGTAAAGCCTATGGTTATGAGCTTTCGCCTAAGGTTAAGGAGATTTTTACTAAGTATCAACGGACACATAATGATGGGGTTTTTGATATTTATTATAGTTGGGATGAGTTTTTTACGCCCGGCAAGCAGCTTTTTCGTAAAAAGGGGGTGATTACTGGGCTTCCTGATAATTATGGTAGGGGGAGAATTATAGGAGATTACAGACGTGTTGCGCTTTATGGCGTTGATTTGTTGATTGCTGAAAAAAAGCATGATCAGACCAATTTGTTTAAGGCTATGGATGAGCAGGCGATCAAGATGCGTGAGGAAGTGCAGGCTCAGATTCATGCGCTTCTGGATTTAAAGACAATGGCCGCTTCATACGGCTGTGATATTGGTGGGCCGGCTGCCTGTGTGAAGCAGGCGATTCAGTGGACGTATTTTGCATATTTGGCTGCGGTTAAAGAGCAGGATGGAGCGGCAATGAGTCTTGGGAGAATTGATGCTTTTTTTGATATTTTTGCTCAGCGTGATCTTAAAAATGAAGTATATTTGGAGTCTGAAATTCAGGAATTTATTGATCAGTTTGTGATTAAATTGCGGATTGTGCGACATCTCAGGGTTCCTGAATATAATGAGCTTTTTGCTGGTGATCCCACTTGGGTTACTTGTGTTTTGGGGGGGCTTGCTTGCAATGGCAATCCGCTTGTTTCTAAAACCACTTATAGGTTGCTGCATACTCTTACTAATCTTGGTCCTGCGCCTGAGCCGAATATGACGATTCTTTGGCATAAGAATTTGCCGGCGAATTTTAAGGATTATGCGTGCAAGGTTGCGATTGATTCCAGTAGTATTCAGCTTGAGAATGATGAATTGATGCGTCCTATTCATGGTGATGATTATGCGATTGCTTGTTGCGTTAGCGCGATGACGATTGGGAAAGAGATGCAGTTTTTTGGTGCCAGATGTAATTTTGCCAAGCTTTTGCTTTTATCGATTAATGAGGGCAAGGATGAATTGGATGGTTCGCTGATTGTGCGGGGCGTTCCTCCTCTAAAAAATAAAGACATTTTGGATTATGAAGAAGTGAAAGAACATTTTTATGCGCTGATGAAGTGGCTGGCGAAAAAGTATGTGCAGACACTGAATATTATTCATTATATGCATGATAAATATTATTATGAAAATAGTCAGATGGCGTTGCATGATACGATGATTAAGCGGTATATGGCTTTTGGAATTGCCGGATTCAGTATTGTGGCCGATAGTTTGTCGGCGATAAAATATGCGAAGGTTAAGCCGATTTGGGATAAGAAACTTGGTGTTGCCACCGGATTTAAAATTGTTGGGGATTTTCCTAAATTTGGGAATGATGATGACCGAGTTGATGAAATTGGGATTGATGCGGTGAAAATTTTTATCTCTCGACTGAGGGAATTTAAGACTTATCGTGATGCCGAGCATACTCTTTCTTTGCTGACTATTACGGCGAATGTGGTTTATGGGCATAAAACGGGGGCGACGCCTGATGGGCGCGAGAGTGGTGCGCCTTTTGCTCCGGGGGCTAATCCTATGCATAATCGTGATCAAAATGGGGCGCTTGCTTCTTTAAACTCTCTTGCGAAAATTCCTTATGATTATTGTCGTGATGGGATTTCCAATACTTTTTCGATTTCACCGCATACTTTGGGTAAATCAGCTGAGATGAGAATTGATAATTTGCGGGGTATGCTCGATGTTTATTTTCAGAAGGGAGGACATCACATCAATATTAATGTGCTTAACCGTGAGACTTTGAAAGATGCGATGAAGCATCCGGCAAAATATCCGCAGCTTACTATCAGAGTGTCGGGTTATGCTGTTCATTTTATTAAGTTGACTAGAGAACAGCAGGAGGAAGTGATTTCTCGTACTTTTCATAAGAATTTTTAAACTCCTTCAAAAAACATGTTTAAAAAAAAGCCTATAAATCTAAAAAAAATTATTCCTATTGCTGCTCCAACTCCTAAATCAAAATATAAAGGCGTGAACGGTAAGATTCATTCGATTGAAACTTTTGGTACGCTGGATGGGCCGGGGATTAGAACGGTGATTTTTTTTGAGGGCTGCATGCTGCGCTGTATTTATTGTCATAATGTGGATATGTTGGATATGAAAAGTTTTATTGAATACACGCCGCGCGAACTGGTGAATAAAATTCTGCCGTATAAAGAATATTTTGATACTTCAAGTGGTGGGGTGACTGTGAGTGGGGGGGATCCTTTTTTTCAGCCAAAATTTCTGGTGGAATTTTTGAAGGAATGTAAAAAAGAGGGGATTCATACTTGCGTGGATACGTCGCTTTGTACTGCGCGAAAGAATATTGATGAGGTGTTGCCTTATGCGGATATGTTTATGGTGAGCTTGAAACATTTTGATAATAAAATGCATCAAAAGCTGACAATGGTGCCGAATACTCGAATTCTTGAAAATATTCGCCATTTGAGTAAGAAAAAGGTGCGGCTTTGGCTTAGATATGTGGTGCTTCCGGGGTTTACGGATACGCGAAGCAATCTTAAGGCTTTGATTAAGTTTTGTAATGAAATAAATTTCGAGCTGATTGAGCTGCTGCCTTATCATGAATTTGGGGTTTATAAGTGGGAGGAGTTAAAACTGGATTATCAGCTTAAAAAGACTAGGCCGCCAAAATGGGCGAAGGTGTTTTCGATCAAGAAAAAACTTGAGGATGAAGGTTTTAGGGTTTTGCTGAATGAGTAACGATTGAGTTTTGATGATAAATTGCGATGGTTGACTGTTATGTCAATAGGAAAGAACGCTAATGTTTGGATTTGTTTTTGACGGTAGTCGTTTTTTGGCGTTAGTATTGTTCTCCTATATATAATAAAAAAAATACATGAAAAAAAGAATTCTGCTTGTGTTGGTACTGGTTGTCGCTGTTTTTATGGCTGCTTGCGGAGGTGAGCCAGTTGAATTGGTGAAGGAGAAAACTGATTTTTCGGCAAAGATTAAACTTGAGGTGAAGAATTTGCCAAAATTGACTGATTCTCATTATGAAGGTTGGGTTTTAGCTGATGGGAGATTTGTGAGTGTGGCTAAATTTAGTGTTGGAGAGGATGGTACAATTCTTAATTTGCAGGGTCAGCCTGTAAATGAGGGTATTTTTGATTTTAAATATTTGGCTGTTGATATATCTTCACGGTTTATGGTGACTATTGAGCCTAATAGTAAAACTGATGATAGTAAATCGCCAACTGTTGTGCTTGAGGGGAATTTTAGCCCTGTGAAAGTTAGTGATCTTTATTTTTCTGCGTACGATACTGAGAGTATGGGGGGATCATATCAATTGAGGTCGTTTTCAGATTCCAATGATAATATGAATGAATATAGTGGTCTTTGGTTTATGAAGATTGTTGAGGGGAAAAATCGTCCTTCACTTGATATTAATGATTTGGGGCCGGGTTGGATGTATGAAGCTTGGGTTGAAAAAGATGGGCGGATTATTTCTCTTGGTAAATTTTCCGGTCCTAAAACTCCTGATATGAGTAATATTTATGCGCTTAATACTAGTGATTTGCCTAAATATCCGGGTGAAGATTTTCTTAAGAGTGCTACGGGTGATAGTTTAAAAATGCCGCTTAGTTTAGTTGTTGGTAAAAATTCGGTTTTTATTACATTGGAGCCTTATGCTAACGGGCTTGATTTGTCTGGGGATTCTCCTTTTTCGTTTAGATTAATGGAGGCTCAAATACCGGCTAGAGCGAGAGTTCACTTTAATTATGATATGATTAATGTGGCGATGAATTCAATGCCATCGGGTAAAGTGCTTTACTTGCCGAGTGATCAGACCAGTGTTGTTGAGGAGAATGAAGTGACTCCGTTGCCTGAGGTTGTTGATGGTAAGCCTGTTTCTGAATAAGGGGGTGTGAAAGGAGCAGGGCTGTAGCCCTGCTCCAACGGAAACAACGGAAAAAACAAAAGAAGTGTGAAAGGAGCAGGATGCAATCCTGCTCCAACGGAGGGATGTAGCTTTCGCTGGAGCAGAGTTGTACTCTGCTCCGAAACGTTAAGAAGCGGAGTACAACTCCGCTCCAACCCCAGTTGCGTAACTCTGCTCCAACCCCAAGTGTAGCCCTGCTTTTCGCTGGAGCAGAGTTGCACTCTGCTCCGAAACGTTAAGAAGCGGAGTGCAACTCCGCTCCAACCCCAAGTCCTGCTCCAACGAAAAGTTACGAAGCGGAGTGCAACTCTGCTCCAACCCCAAAGGGCTGTAGCCCTGCTCCAACAATTGGGTTTGTTTGTAGTAAAAAATCCTCACTTTGGTGAGGATTTTTTATTGTTGGAGTTGATTTATGTGGTTGTTTTAAACAACCATATTATGCTGTTTCTGCTTGTCTTTCTTCTCTGCGGGCGCGGGCTTTTGCTTTGTTTCTGCGTTTTGCCATTGATGCTTTAGGTCTTTTGAATCCTACTAGACAATGTTTTTTGCTTGTTGATTTATTTGTCATGTCTTTTAAAATCGTTAGAATGCTTTATTGCTGGTGAATATTAGCAATAAAGAAATACTTTGTAAATCAAATTTTTGTTTTTTGGGTATTATTTCAGGGTATCCCAATAGCATTGCTGGCAATAAACTGTGTATGGATCTTTTTCGTTGTAGACTGAAAGTATTTCTTTTTTGCATTTGTCGCATTCGCGTTTGTGCAGACTGCGGCTTCTGCTGAGGGTCATTCTGTCTAATTGGCGGCACTCGGGGCATTTTGCCGGATTTGGTAGGTCGTTTTTTTTGTAAAATTCTCGCTCGATCGGTACGAGGGGAAATTCTTTGCCGCATTCGCAGATAAGGGTTTCCATATTTTGCGTGTCTTCAGCCATATTATTGAAATTAAGTATTTTTTAGTTGAAGAAATTCAGTCTACTCCCTTCATAACGAACAATTTCCAGATGATTTTGATTTTCTAAAATTTCTTTTGAGAGGGGATCATTATAATCGCTGTCATAGACCACTTTTTTGATTCCGGAATTTAAAATCATCTTTGTGCAGATTACGCAAGGATAGGTGTTGCAATATAAAATGCTGCCTTCAATGCTAATGCCAAATTTTGCGGCTTGAGTTATGGCGTTTTGTTCTGCGTGGGTGCCGCGACATATTTCATGGTTCTTACCTGAAGGAATGCCTAATTTTGCTCGTAGGCAACCTCCTGCGTCTTTGCAGTGGGCGAGTCCTCTTGGGGCTCCGTTGTAGCCGGCTGTTAATTGTTGGTGATCCAGAGCAATGACGGCTCCGACTTTTCTTCGTTCACATGTGGCTCTTTTGGCCCAGGTGTAGGCGATTTGCATAAATGTTTCGTCGAAGCTCGGTCTTGATTCGTTTTTTAATAATTCTGTGAAATGTTGGAATTTCTTGTCCAATTCTTCCAAGCTTCCTTCGTTAACTATTAAAAAATCGCTTTCATTGAGACATTTTTGTACTTGTTGGCCGCCCGAGGGTTCTCCGATGCCTTTTTCTCTTTCCAGTTTTTGCTTGATGTCTTCGAGTGTTTTGCCTTCGTTTGGTCTTTGTCTGCTGACTATTCGGTTTAAAATAGTTTTATCTGTGGCGGTAACTCCTACCAAATAAAAATCATTAAGTTTTTGTAATTCTTGGGTTTCTGCGGGATTGCGAATGCCGTCAATTACCCAGTTACCGGGATTATCGCTGATTTTTTCTTTAATCTTTTTGCCTAAAACTCCGGCTCCAAATTCTTGACGAAGATCGTTGCCTGTGTTCTGCAATTCTTCTCTTGAATGGCCGAGCCCTTTTTTTGTGGCTTCTTCTCTAACAATATCCGAAAGTGATATATAATTATAGCCCTGATTTTTGAGGATTTTGGCGATTTCACCTTTTCCTGATGCCATATAGCCACTTAAACCGAAATGCATATTGTTATTTTATGGAATAGTAGTCAGTTAGTTGAATTGCTCCGTTTGCGTAAATTTCTTTAATGATTTTTGGGGCCATCTTAAGATATTCTTTTTCTGAATATGGTTTGTTGAGGATGTGAAATTTTTTATCTTTTAGATTGATGCATCCTATGCAGTTTTCGCAGCTGAAACAGTGGGCGCAGAGTGTCATAAATTTTGAATCGGTTACAAAGAAACAATGTTTGCCGAATTCGAGGTTGCTGCATTCCAGGCAATCATAGCAGTTGCCGATTCCGTTGCAATTATTGATGTCACAGCAAAGTAGGCCATTTGTGGAATCCATTGTATATGCGGCTAAATCCAGATTTGATGAGTTGTAGCAGCTTTCGGCCAGGGTTGCGTTTGCCAGATAATCTCCGATGCTCATTCGACTGTTATTTAAGACCATGTTTAATCTGGGGATGGTTTTTTTTAGGGGTAGGAGTTTTTCCAATATTTCGTTTGCCGTGTATTTGTCGAGGATGTTTTTTCTTTCAGCCAGATACGCTTCTTCATTTTTATGATCTATATTGAAAATGTGAAATTTTTTGCTTTTAAGGCCTACGCAAGCCAAGCAGTCTTCACAGTCCGTTAAATTTTCTGATAAATCACACCTTTGGCAATCAACGCAATTTACTAAAAAATTACAGTCTTTGGTGTCATTGCAATCAGAGCATTCGTAGCAATTCTTAGCGTTTGTGCAGTAATTTAAATCGTAGCTTTGAGTGCAGTCGTTGCAGAAAAAACAATAGCCGCAATCTTGTAATCCGCTTGAATTAAAACAATAATAGCAATTTTCGCTGTCCGCTAAAAAATTTGAATATTGGCAATTTGCAGTGCGAAAATTGTACGCGGCCATGCGCGGTTCTGATTTGGCTAATTTGCTAAAATCCTCAAGAAATGGCACGTTTTTGATTTTATATATTGATGACATTTTACTATATTGGGGTGTATAAACAAATGTCAAATTGAGGGAGTTTGGTTGTAATTCATTTTGAGTTACAGAGTGGGTGTATAGTGGTAGAATAAAATTAAATTATGTTTGGAACTATTCGTAATTTAGAATTAATTACTTAATAAAAAAAATATGAAAAATAAAATTGCAATTGTAACAGGTGGGAACAGTGGAATCGGTGAAGGTATTGTGACTTCATTTTTGCGGCAAGGCGCTAAAGTGGCGGTTTTTTGTCATAATGAAGCTGATTTTGCTGCGATGCAGGAGCGTCACTCCGAAAATAAAGATCAAATGATGGGGGTAGGGATTGATACTTCTAAAAAAGAGGATTGGGATAGTGCGGTTAAGCAGGTGATTGAAAAATGGGGGACGGTTGATATTTTGGTGAATAATGCGGGGATTTTGATTATGAAGGATGTTGCTGAGCTTTCTGTCGATGAATTTCACGATGTGATTCATGTGAATCTTTTGGGATATTTTTATGGGATGAAGCAGGTGATTCCGATTATGAAAGAGAAAAAATATGGGAGGATTATTAACGTGGCTTCGATTGCGGGCTTAAAAGGATGGGCTCAATTGTCGGCTTATTGTGCGAGTAAATTTGGCGTGATTGGGCTGACAAAAAGTAGTGCTATTGATTTGGCGCCGCATGGGATTACGGTGAATGCGATTTGTCCGGGGCTTATTGAGACGGATATGACTAAAGGCATGTTGAGTGATCCTGCGATGAAGCAGGGATTGATGCAGGGGATTCCTGTGGGGCGCGCCGGGCAGCCTGAGGATATTGCCAGGGTTGCGGTTTATTTGGCGGAGAGTGGGGCTTCATTTGTTACAGGTACGACTAATGTGGTTGATGGTGGGAATATTGC
>JAHJTR010000230.1 GCA_018829865.1 Patescibacteria group bacterium
AGAAAATGATGAAGGCTACCAAATGTGGATGTCGCATGGTGATGAGGTGAAGGAGTTAGCCCCCGGCTTCGAAGTAATCGGCTCCACCCCAGACTGTCCTTACGCAGCAATATACAACAAAGAAAAAAACCTCTACGGCCTTCAATTCCACCCGGAAGTAACTCACTCCCTCCAAGGCAACAAAATCCTAGAAAACTTCATCTCCAACATCTGCAACATCCAAAAAAATTGGGCGCTAGACAAAACCTACGTCCAAGAAAAAATCGAAGAAATAAAATCACAAGTAGGCAACAAAAAAGTGTTCTTACTAGTCAGCGGAGGCGTCGATTCAACAGTAGCCTTCGCCTTGATAGCCAAAGCAGTAGGCAACGAAAACGTCTACGGCCTCTTTGTAGACACAGGCTTCATGCGCGAAAACGAAAGACAAGAAGTCGAAACCTCCCTTAAAGGAATCGGAGTAAACCTACACGTATACGACGCCGCAAAAGAATACTTCCAGGCACTAAAAGGCAAATACAGCCCCGAAGAAAAACGAATAATAATCGGCAACCTATTCCTAGAAATAAAAGACAAAGTATCGCGCGACCTCGGCCTAAACGAAGACGAATGGCTACTCGGCCAAGGCACAATCTACCCCGACACAATCGAAAGCGGCGGCACCAAGCACGCCGACAAAATCAAAACCCATCACAATCGAGTGGACAAAATCCAAGAATTAATCGAAAAAGGCCAACTAATCGAACCCCTAGCCGACCTCTACAAAGACGAAGTCCGCAAAGTAGGCGAAATCCTCGGCCTCCCACAAGAAATGGTCTGGCGCCACCCATTCCCCGGCCCCGGCTTAGCCGTCAGATGCCTGTGCATCGAAAACGAAGAAAAAGTCGAGCAAACCGCAGATTCATTCGAAATAACTAAAATCCTCGACGCCGACCTAATAAAATCCGCCACCATCCTCCCGGTAAAAAGCGTCGGAGTCCAAGGCGACGAAAGATCATACCGCCACCCAATAGCCCTAGCCGGCAACTGGAACAACGAAAAAACCCAAAAAGACCAAGAAGCCATGTGGCAAAAACTCGAAAAAACCTCAACCAACATCACAAACAAATCCGCCACAATCAACCGCAGCATCTATTGCCTCACCCAAAGCGAAATCACCGAGGCCACAGTAATCCCCTCCTCATACCTAACCCCCGCCCGAATCGAACTCCTACAAAAAGTCGACCACATAGTCACCCAAACCCTCCACGCCACCGCCACCTACAAAACCGTCTGGCAATTCCCAGTAGTCCTAGCCCCAATCACCATCAACAACAATCCAGGCGAATCAATAATCTTAAGACCCGTCTTATCGCAGGAGGCAATGACCGCCCAATTCGCCCGCTTACCTTTCAATGTAATCGAACAAATGGTCAATAAAATCAGCGCCATCCAAGGCATCAGCGCCATCTTCTACGACATCACCAACAAACCCCCCGGCACGATTGAATGGGAATAAACAACAGTTGGAGCAGGGCTACAGCCCTGCTCCTTTTCAAAATACAATAGGGCGTTATTCAAAGATTAATGTTGGAGCGGAGTTGTACTCCGCTTCGTAACGTTAAGGAGCAGAGTGCAACTCTGCTCCAACTCCTGTTAAACCAAAACGTTGGAGCAGGGCTACAGCCCTGCTCCTTTTCAAACCCCCTCAAACCTCGAAGCCACAAAATCAGCCCCTTCTTCCCCAAGCTCCTCCGCCGTATGAAACCCGGTCGCCACACCCAGCACCTTAACCCCGGCCTTCTTCGCATAATTAACATCATTCAAGTGATCGCCCACATATAAAATCTGATCTTTCCGCAAATTAAATCTTTCTCCTACATCCGAAATCACCTCACTTTTACATTTAAAATCCCCAAAATTATCCGCACAAATTATTTGTTCAAACAAATCATAAATCCCCTTCTCTTTCAAATTCCTGCAGACATTATTCGAAATATTATTCGTCACAATAAATAGACGTTTACCTTTCTGCTTCAACCCCCTCAAACACTCGGCATCAATCAACAAAGGAGCCTTAAGAGAGTAAATCGGCTCCATCTCATGCACAATCTTTCGAAACTCCTCAGAGCTAATATTTGGCTTAGCACACTCACATGCGTAAGGAATCGCCTCATCATCAAGCATCCCAAACATCGTTTTAAAATCCAATTTCTCAGCACTCCCGCCATATTTTTTACAAACCTCACTGTAAAGTTCAACAATCGCTTTTCGCGAATCAACGAGAGTTAAATCATAATCGAAAATCAAAGCATCAGCGTCAGTAATCTCCATTCAGATAAAATTAAAATGACAGGAATGACACAATAGACAAAGCAGCCCCCGCAGTCAAAGGCACAACAATATTATCGTCAATCGCCTTACCCAGAAATTTCATGGACACCGATTCCATCACCATCGTAATCGAGCAAACAAAAAACGCCGGATAAAACGGCATCACGTACCAGACCGCCAAGGTTGTAATCACAATCGCAAAAAGCAAACCTTCATAATGTTTGCTCTTATTCCAGGGCAAAGGCAGTCGCCCCAAATAAGTTCCGGCCACGGGCCCCACAGCATCTCCGACCGCCGTAATTAAAATGGCCACAAATGCGATTTTAAGGGGGAACAAAAATAATACGAGGGTTGCACCCAGAAAAAGTAATATAACTCCCCTACCGGGCAAAATAAATCGATCTTTGTCCCTTTCAAAATAATCAAGGCTTTGCGAAACAAAAGGAATATTAATTTTTAATGCCGCAAAAGATAAAATTATTCCAAAAGCCATAATCGCAATCAGCGACCTAACTCCAAAAATTTCAAAATAAACCGCAAACGCCAAAATCAGCCCCACAATCAAATGCAGAATCTGCCTTCGCAGCTCCAGCTTATCTTTCAAGTGGCTGTAAAAATGACTTAAAAAAGAATATTTGCTCTCAACAGTAATAAAAAAATACGTCAGATAGAAGCCAACAAACCCTCCCGCCAAAACCTCACTCAATCTATGAGCCCCCAAATAAACGCGGCTGTAACCGATCACAATCGCAATCACCATTGCAGCGATAAATTTCAAAATCCGCTGTTTACTCATCATCGCCAGAGGCACAAAAACAAAAGCAATCGCCGTATGCATGCTAGGAAAAGAATAGTCGCTAAGATTTATAGGAGAAGCCGCCCCCCATTCAATATAAGGCCTCGGCATCGCAAACAGCAGCTTCAACAAAAAGCAAACCTCAACAGTTACCAGCAGCGCAATAATCAGCAGCACCAGCTGATGAAATTTTTGTTTATACACATAAAACAAAGCAACAATAACCAGCGCCAGAGAGAGCCCATAATTAGTCAGCCAAACAAAAAAAGTTTCCCAAATCTGAGTTCTGTTCTGACCAAAATGCAAAAAAATACTTTTGTCCACAAAAAAACTCGCCAAAACCAATCCCAGCCATATAGCAGCGAGCAAGCTCATTCCATTCTTTCTAATACTCAGATAAGTCAATTTTTTTAATATTGGTTATGGGGTGCCCTAAAAA
>JAHJTR010000030.1 GCA_018829865.1 Patescibacteria group bacterium
AAGCTTAAAGCTTTTTTAAGAATTGTTATAAATTTTAAGAAACGAGTCTATATTATTTTTAAAGCCTTGTCACTATTATTTTCATTGATTAATAGTCAAATATGTACCGAAGTATATAAAATTATGTAGCACTGTATAAAATAGCGCAAATAAAGTAAACTGTGTACACCTTTTCCCTTCCACCAAAAAATAAAAAAGTATATACTTCAAAACCGACTATATATCTAACCTACACACATATGCCTTGCGGCTCAAATCAATATTTCGATAAAAAAAATAATCAGAGTGGAGATTTAACAAACCCCAAAAATTCACAAGCAGATAATGATAAATGGTTTTATTCGGAAGAAGTAAAAGAACACTTCTTCTCACCTAAAAACCTCCTCTCCCCCGAAGACGAAAAGCATTACCAAGCCAGCGGGTACGGCATCGTCGGCAGCCCGGCCTGCGGAGATTTAATGAAAGTCTGGATCAAAGTGGACCCAATCGAAGACAAAATCACGGAATTTAAATGGCGAACATTCGGCTGCGCCTCGGCAATCAGCTCAACATCAATTTTATCTGTAATGGTAACCAAAAACGGAGGAATGGAATTGGACGAAGCCATGAAAATCACCCCACAAGACATAGTCGATAAACTGGGAGGCCTCCCAAATCACAAAATCCACTGCTCAGTACTCGGAGATCAAGCGCTACGCGCCGCCGTCAACGATTATTATAAAAAAACCAATCAAGAAAGTCGAATAAAAGAAGAAGCGGCTAAAGTAGTCTGCAGTTGCCTAAACATAACCGACAAAGAAATCGAAAAAGCCGTGCTCGAAGGCAAAACCACTTACGAAGAAGTACAAAGAATAACAAAATGCGGGACGGACTGCGGCAATTGCAAACCCCAAATAACCAATCTCATAGACATGTATATCAAAAAATATTATGGTGATGAAAATTAGAATTTAAATAAAAAAAAATGCAAGATCTGATTATTATTGGTGGCGGAGTCGCCGGAATGGGAGCAGCAATTTACGCTAAACGTTTCGGAATGAACGTCACGGTATTTGCCGAACTGCTCGGAGGCACAATCACACTAACTCATTTAGTTGAAAACTATCCCGGATTCAAAAGCCTAAGTGGACTTGAACTTGCCAACAACATCATCGACCACGCAAAAAGTGTTGGAACCGAAATCATCAATCAACAAATAACCGAAGTCACTAAAAATAATGACATTTTCAACCTAACCGCAGCGAACGGCGAAAAATACGAAGCCAAATCAATTATTTTTGCCACCGGCACCAAGCACAAAAAGCTAGGCGTACCGGGCGAAGCCGAATTCACAAATAAAGGTGTATCTTATTGCGCAACCTGCGACGGCCCATTTTTCAAAAACAAAGTCGTGGGAATTGTGGGAGGAAGCGATTCAGCGGTTAAGGAATCCCTATTATTAGCCGAACATTGCAAACATGTTTATATTATTTATCGAGGTGAACAGGTACGAGCCGAACCGATCAACATGGACAGAATGAAATCGAAAAACAACATCGAAGTGATTAAAGGTAGCAATGTTGTTGAAATTCTCGGCGATAACATTATCAATAAAGTAAAACTCGATACCGGCAAAGAAATAGATCTAGAAGGTTTATTTATTGAAATAGGAGGAATCCCACGAACAAAAATCGCCAAAGACATCGGAGTAGAATTAAACGAAAAATCAGAAATAATTATCGACAAAGAATCACGCACAAACGTTCCGGGAGCATACGCCGCAGGAGACTGCTGCAATACCGCCTGGAAACAAGCAATCGTAGGAGTAGCCGAAGGCACTTTCGCCGCTTACTCCGCTTTCAGTGATCTCAAATCATCTTAAAAACCAATAAATTATGCGCACAATCTACGTCGACCATGCAGCTACTACATATGTTGACCAAGAAGTGATAAAAGAGATGCAACCATTAATGGCTGAAATATACGGAAATCCCTCAAGTGTGCATCACAAAGGCCGCGAAGCTAACCGCATGCTAGAAAGCTCAAGAGAAAAAGTCGCAAATATTCTAAACTGCAAAAGCAGCGAAATTTATTTTGTAGGAAGCGGGACAGAAAGCGACAATCTGGCGCTATTCGGTTTTGCCAGAAAGAATAAAGAACAAGGCAATCACATCATCACAACAAAAATCGAGCATCACGCTGTATCCCACCCCTGCGAGCAGCTTAAGAAAGAAGGCTTTGAAATCACTTATTTACCGGTTGATCTTGAAGGTAAAGTAGATTTGGAAGAACTTAAAAAATCCATTCGCAAAGAAACAATCCTGATCTCTATCATGTATGCAAACAACGAAATCGGCACCATTCAACCAATTAAAGAAATTGGCGAAATCATAGCAAAACTGAATAGTGAAAGACCCGATTCAAAAATAGCTTTCCACACAGATGCCTGCCAAGCCCCCGGAGCTCTTAACCTAAATGTAAGTGAACTAGGCTGCGACATGCTAACCCTAAACGGCAGCAAAATGTATGGACCAAAAGGAATCGGAGTATTATTCGTTAAAAAGGGAACCCTTATTGAACCTATCATTCACGGCGGCTCACAAGAAAAACATCTGAGAGCTGGCACAGAAAACCTGGCCAATATTATCGGTTTCGCAAAAGCATTAGAACTGGCTGAAGCCGGCAAAGAGAAAGAAGTAGCCAGATTAATCAAATTAAGAGACAAACTGGCAAACGGCCTTCTGAAAAAAATAGAAAAAATCAGATTAAACGGCCATCCAACCGACAGGCTACCAAACAACGTCAATATTTCAATATTGGACATAGAAGGAGAAGGCTTACTTCTCAAACTGGACGCTCTCGGAGTTTGCGCATCATCAGGCTCAGCCTGCACATCTGGCTCATTAGACCCATCACACGTTTTATTGGCATGCGGCTTGCCTCATGTAGTAGCGCATGGCAGTTTAAGAATGAGTTTAGGTAAGTGTAACAGTGAGGAGGATATAGATTTCTTAATAGAAAAAATCCCGCCAATTGTCAAAGAACTGAGATCAATCTCCGCCCTGAATCTGGACCCTAAAAATTTCAGCAAATTATTTAACTTAAAAAATTTATGAATGACGATCAATTACTAAAAGATGTTAAAAAAATCGTAACCGAAAAAATCTCCCCCATACTCCAAATGGATGGCGGAAATATTGAAGTAATAGAATTGGAAAAAACAGAAAAAGGCTACAACCTAAAAGCCAAACTAATGGGAGCCTGCCAAGGCTGCCCCGGAGCCACAATGACGCTGCAATATCTGGTCCAAGACACAATTGACAAAGAATTCCCTGATAAAAACATCAAAGTCGTTGCTGACATGTAAATTAAGCACCATCAATTCTATAAACTATGACTGTTGGGCTCTGTGTTGGAGCTTTCATCTCTGTGTTGGAGCTTTCGTTTTGTGTTGGAGCGGGGCTACAGCCCTTTCGTTGGAGCGGAGCTACAGCCCGGCTCCTTTTCTGTGTTGGAGCAGGATTGTATCCTGCTCCATTTTGTATCGGACTAAGATTGCATCCCAAAGGTGTTAACGCCATTCGTTCCATTCTTCCAGTGATGGAGCGAAGTTGTACTCTTCGCAACGCTAAGGAGCAGAGTGCAACTCTAAGCAACCCTAATTCTTTAACCCAAGGAGCCCGATACAATCGCGCTCCAACTCCATCACGCTAAAACAACAAATATCAACCCTCAACAAAATTCCTCAGCATCTGCTTCCCCCATTCAGTCCCAATACTCTCAGGATGAAACTGCACCCCGCATATCGACAATTCCTTATGCCTAATACCCATTATCAACTCATCATCATTAGTTTCGGCCGTTATTTCCAAACAATCCGGCAAACATGATTTATCGGCTATCAGAGAGTGATAACGCATAACCTCAATTTCAGCTTTTAATCCCTCAAAAATCCCCTTGCCATCATGGTTAATTTTGCTGGTTTTGCCATGTACCACTATCGGAGCCTTTATTATCCTCCCGCCAAAAAAATTTACAATCAATTGATGCCCCAAACACACACCTAAAATCGGCACCTTCCCACTAAATTCCTTCAAAACATCGCCACAAATTCCCACATCAAGCGGATTTTCAGGCGTCCCGGGCCCCGGAGAAATCACAATATGCGTCGGAGATTCCCGCAAAAGCCCGACAATATCAATTTCATCATTCATAAAAACCTTAACCTCAGCATCATTTTCAGCAATGAATTGATACAGGTTATACGTAAAAGAGTCGTAATTATCAAGGATTAATATCTTCTTCATTATTTACATTAAAAAGCAGAAGAGATATTATCATACTATAATAAATTCATTAAACAATGCTTGATCAATATCGCAAAAAAATCGATCAAATAGATGCAAAAATCATCAAATTAATTTCCCAGCGCTACAAAATAACAAAAAAAATCGGAGATTTTAAAAAAGCAAAAAACATCAATACCGTGGATCCGAAGAGAGAAAAGCAAATCCTAACAAATGTTGAAAAAATCGCCGACTATCTTGGATTACCAACCAAAAAAGTTATCTCAGTTTTCAAGAACATTTTTAAAATCTCTTATCACTCGCAAAAATGAAAATACTTTGCCTTGGCCCCGAGGGAACCTACTCACATCTGGCAGCAAAAAAATTCGACAACAAAGCCGAAATCACTTTTGTAAACTACATTTTAGATGGCTTTGAAAAAATGGGAACCGGAAAATACGACGCTTTTCTTGCTCCTGCAGAAAACATGATTGCCGGAAGCGTACGCGAAACAGAGGACGCATTGTTTGACTACAATTTCATCATATCCGGATCAATAACCATTCCAATCCATCATTCACTTTTAGCAAAGAGCACCAGAATAACTAAAATCTATTCGCATATTCAAGGAATCAATCAATGCCGCAAATTCATTCAGAATAAATATCCGAAAGCACAAATAATCACAGCAAGTTCAACCGCCAAAGCATGTGAAACAGCAAAAAAAGAACCAAATTCGGCAGCTATCGCCAATAAAGTTAATCTGGATTATTACCCCAAACTCAAAGAAATCCACAAAAACATCGAAGATTACAAAAACAACAAAACCAAATTTTATGTCATCAGCAACAATTACGCTCTTACCAATCAAAAGAACAGCGCAATCATCGTAGTTCCAAGGCAAGACTCCAGCGGGCTACTCTTCAAAATCCTCAAAGCATTCAAAAAATCCAAAATCAACCTCACAAAAATCGAATCACGCCCAATGCGAACACAAATCGGCAACTACATGTTTTAC
The DNA here is from genome assembly GCA_018829865.1 of Patescibacteria group bacterium. Classification (GTDB taxonomy): domain Bacteria; phylum Patescibacteriota; class Gracilibacteria; order UBA1369; family JAHJTR01; genus JAHJTR01. Next base: position 5,284 of record JAHJTR010000030.1, read on the forward strand.
ATAGATTTCGAAGGAGATTTCCGCGAAAAAAAGATTGCTAAAACATTAAACAAACTCAATAAATCAAAGCTCATTAAAGAAATAATTGTGCTTGGAAGTTATTAAGAAAGCGCTTATTTGCTCTCCTCGATCAACTTATCAAAAATCTGTTGCCATGTTTCGTATGGCAACGCTCCACTAACGAAGTAACCGTTAACAACAAAACTCGGTGTCCCATTAATACCCAATTCCTGAGCTTCTCTAGCACTGGCATCAACGATAGCCTTTGTCTCATGATCATCCAAGCATTTCCCAAAATCATCACCATTTAAACTTAATTTTAACGCAAGCTCAACAAACTCGTCATTAGGCTCATCAGCTTTCGCCCACTTAGCAACTGAAGCAAAAACCTCATCATGCATTTCATAAAATTTACCCTGTTTACCCGCACATCTCGCAGCCTCAGCCGCTAAAGCAGCATGTTTATGAAACGGTAAAGGCAAATCCTTGAACACATATTTTACTTTTCCGGTGTTCACATAATTTTTTTTAATCAAAGGTAAAGTCTCAGTCGCAAATTTCCCACAATACGGACACTCATAATCACTGTATTCAACCAATGTAATTGGAGCATCCTTACTACCCAAAAATCCCTCAGTTATTACCATAGCCACAGGTTTATCAGGAGTAGGTTGAGCCTTATCAACTTCCCCACTATCTTTTGCAGAATTGGCGCTATCTTCAACCTTTCCGGGCTCAGTCGGCTCAGCAACAACATTTTCATTCACATCACTAACTTCAGTCTCTAAAGAGGCATCTTCTGCATTAACAGTATCATCTTTAAGCACAGCTGCTCCTCCTTCTTTACTCACATCTTCCAAACTTCCACTATCACAGCCATTAAGGATCACCATCGCTAGCAAAACCGAAACAATTGCCAATAATTTAAAATATTTATTCATAATCACAGTTTTTAAATTGTATAAAACAGCTTAAAGAATATTGCTCTTTTTCCAATAAAGCAAGACATTTTTGACATTTGACAAGAAGCATCTTATTCCTCTAAATTAATCTCCACACAAAAAAATATCTTAATTATGAAGGAGAAAAATAATCCAGCAAGTAGCGAACAAAGTTTATCAATCGATCAGGGAGGATGTGTTGAAAGATTTTCAGCTAATGATCCCATTCTCCAAATGTACTATAGAGATATTAAGGGTAGAGAAATAAAAACCTTCGCGGAGCAAAATGGCATAATTCAAGCAACTACTTTGGTTTCAGGAGAAGTAAATCCGGAGCTAAAATTCAAAACCCAAAACGACATTACTATCCCCCATGACAAAGATATAGTTTATTTAACCGCTAGCGAAGCAGAAATGATCGAAGAAGAAGTTACAAATTTATGCAACAAAAAAAGGCTACAAACAAACAGAAAACTATACATTTCTCAAGAAAAACGCCTAACTCCAATAGGTGAAGAAATAACCTCATTTAGAAAAAAAATGTCGTCTGTAGGTAGCAGCCCTTATAAATGGGATCAAACTGAAAAGTCACCATCATCAAGCACAACTAATCAACCTGAAAAAGCCGAAAATTCAAAAACCTTAGTCTTTAAGGTTGGAAATAAAAAAATTAGGATAGTCCACGCTGACTTAATATTTGCAGATGAGTGTACTAGAAATGGAATATCACATCTTAATAAATGTGCTGTATTTGGCCCCAAAGCAGCATACGCAACAATAAAAAATCACGAATCTTTCAATCCCATATATTTCAGCAAAATAACAAAATATGAAACTCAAATCGACAACCCACAAGAAGTTGAAGAAATACTAAAAACGGTATTCACATTGAATAAATCGCTTCCTCTAAACCTACCAACCCCAATCAAAGACTTCGGACTACTAATCTCAGCATACATCCAATCAACTGTATTAGGTGACATAACAAGAATCGAATTCGAAGTATGCAGAAAATAACCCCAAGACAACCCCTTGATTTTTGCCCCATCTTTTGCCAAAATTCAAAAGCTTTAATGGGGTGTAGCCAAGTGGTAAGGCAGCGGGTTCTGGTCCCGTGATCGGGGGTTCGACTCCCTCCACCCCAGCCAGGTTGTAAATCGAGATTTTTCCGCCGAAATTTCCCACGGTTTTTTCAGGCGGCAAGCCACTTTTTGCCGCCTGAGCTGAAAGTTCGAGCCGATTTTTTGCAAGAAGCTTCGCTTCTCTTCCAAATTTTCGGTGTTCGCGTAGCGAACGGCTTGGTGAGCCGATAAAATCCATTCTTTAAATGGTTCGAGCCAATTATTTCCCTCCCGCCCAAACTTGAGCTTTTCTTTTAGGTCTATTTTGGAATTGATGATTTTTTCTTTGGCTTTTGTATATTCTTCTTCGGATATTGTTTGTTCAAGGTATGCGTCCAGGAGTCGCATTTGTTTTTCTTCAAGATTTTTAAGTTCCGCTTTTAGGTTTTGGGCGGAAGGTTTTGGAGTTTGTGCTTTTTTATAGTCCTTCTGCCATTCTCGGAGGAATTTGTCTTTTAAGTCCGTGTTCAAAGCAACTTTTTGAAAAAGTTTATTAAGTTGCTCTACAAGTTTTTGTTCTTCCAGATACTTTTGATGGCAAATAACATTCTTTTTGGTGCAGCGGTAATAGGTGTAAGTGCGGCCTGACTTTTTTATCTTCTTCTCTGCTGTTATCGAGCGGCCGCACTCACCGCAATTAAATGTTCCACGAAAAGCAAAAGCCAACTTTACTTTTGCTTTTCGTGGTTTTCCCCTCTCCTTCATTACCCGCTGCACCTTATCAAAAAGTTGCTTTGAAATAATTGGCTCGTGACCTCCCTGATACATTTCTCCTTTATGGATAAAGACTCCGTAATAGAATGGATTTTTCAGCATCTTCTGAATCTTTGAAACTGCAATAGGTTTATTGTTATATCGGCTCACCAAGCCAAAAGAAAGTGACAATTTTTGTAAATATTTAAGTGAGTGATTGCCAGTGGCATACGCCAAAAACAATTTCTTTATTGTTTTAGAGCGTTGTGGGTCTTTAACGATCGTATGTGTTCTTAAATCGTTTAAATAGCCTGGAGGTGCAAGTCCAGGCCACTCTCCACGTCTTAATTTTTGGCGTATGCCACGTTTAACATTCTCCGAAAGGCTATCAACGTAATATTTACTTTGCCCAAAAGCGATATTGAGCATGAATTTGCCCTGAGGAGTGTTATCAAACCAGAAAGTGAGGAATTTTAGCGATTCAATCTTTCCAGTATCTACCAAGTAAATTATTTTGCCTCCATCTATGCTGTTTCTAGCTAATCTATCGGGATGCCACGCTAAAATTCCGACCTTTTCATTACTTGCTTCCATTAAGGAGATCATTTCGTTAAAAACAGGTCTTCCCGGTGCTTTGGCTGTTTTGCTCTCTATAAATTCTTTTGCTATTACCAGATTTTCTTTTTGGGCAAATTCATGTAACTCGGTTATCTGTGCTTCTATCGAAAGCACCTGTCTATCTTCTTCATCTGTTGATTTTCTGGCATACAAAAAATATTTCATTGGCAATTAGTGGTTATCGCTTTTGGGCAAACCGTGCGAAGCACGGAAAAATTGTCACTTTCTTTCCGAAAATTTGGAAGTTTCGCCTTCGGCGAAATGCAAAAAATCGGCTGTTCAGCCCAATGGTACGATAATTTTACCATTGGTGCTGAACTTTGCGCTCCGCGCAAACGAACTTTCAGCTCAGGCGGCAAAAAGTGGCTTGCCGCCTGAAAAAACCGTGGGAAATTTCGGCGGAAAAATCTCGATTTACAACCTGGCTGTCCTTCTATGAAGAAGTTCGGACTTATTTTAAAGAGAAATACAGCTAAATGAAAGAGCTTCCCAGGAAGCTCGCGGCCGCGCCGCCCGCCCCCTCTCGGGCGGCGCGTATGGGGACTCTGTGCAAACCCAAAGGA
>JAHJTR010000231.1 GCA_018829865.1 Patescibacteria group bacterium
ATCAATGTACCCATGTTTAACAAATTTATCCATCCACGCTCTCTCAACCGGCAAAAACCCCGAAACACTCTCATTTTGCTTCGGCCTAGCCAAATCAATTTCCTTATGCGCAGTATTAAAATCCCCGCAAATCACCAATTTTTTGCCCTTTTTAACCAGCTCATCCGCAACCTCAAGAAATCGATCATAAAACCCCAATTTATACCCAAGTCGCCCCTCCATTTTTCCATTGGGAAAGTAAATATTAAATAGGATGAAGCTGTCGTATTCAAGAGCCAGAACCCTCCCTTCAGAATCAAAATAATCCATACCAAGCCCACTTGTAACATTTTTAGGAGTTTCTTTCGAAAAAATCGCAACACCACTATAACCTTTCCGCTCAGCACTATTAAAGTAAACATTATACCCCTTAGGCTTCAAAAGCTCATCAGATAGCTGATCCGGATGAGCCTTAGTCTCTTGAACACAAACAATGTCCGCATCCTCCTTATATAACCAATCCAAAAACCCCTTACGTTCAGCAGCCCTAATTCCATTCACATTCCACGATATAATTTTCATATTTTCAAATAAGACTATATAAAAAATATACAGTATTATTCTCCAATAAATAAACCCCCAATTATTTAAGTCATATAGGTAACCACATTCAAATTATCTCCGTTAACTCGATAAGTCTGTTCAATCATTCTGAAATTCTCATCACTTGCAATCACACAACCCATACTCCGATATCTCATATCACTTTCAAGCATATAATCAGCATATTTATGAGAATGGATGCCATAACTTGTACGAGTTTCACCATTTTTATAGAGACGCAAAAATTCGCCGGTTTTACCGAAAGTATAGCGATCAGAAAGGATATGATCAGAATTAACCTGCCATTTGGTAAGAGGTGTACCGGCAAAATAATATCGACCAAGATAATAAACATTACGCTTCTGACCGGTAACAACAGGGAACGAATACGTAAGTCCATCACTATGCACCAAGTATCCAACATTATGAGTTACATCAACCTCAAAAGTATCGCCAACCTCGGGCTGCCATGAATCAATGCCAACAGCATTAGCACTAAACATAGACACACCACACACCATCATTGAGACCATAACAGCACTTAAAAATATTCTTATGCACTTAAACATAGTAGTTGAATTAAACAAAATACAAGGGGTGAAGTATACTGATTTAACCAAATAAGTCAATACGGAAACAAATCTAATCGGCTTAATATAAACAAATATTTAAAAATACTCAAAAAAAAGCTAAACTACAAAAAAACCTCAACATTAACTTTAAATGGATATTAAATCTCTCATCACCGACTCAAATATCAAAAAAATAGCCGAAATAAGAGCTATTTACTCGGCAAAGTCTGCAAAAGCTCCTTTAATAGTGATCATTGAACAAATCCACCACAACTTCATTCAAAAAAAAGCAAAAAAAGAGCTAACCGAAGCCACAAACAAACTTCAAAAAGATATTTTCAAGCTCTTAAAAGAGCTCAAAAAACAAGATATACAGGTTTTAGGAGTCGAAGATATCACCTATCCGGATAACCTGGAAGTTGATGAAAAAGAGGCAGCCGAAATGATCAAAAAATCGCATAGCAATAACCTAAACACCTGGTATTACGAAAAACAATTCCCCGGGGATTTCAAGACTTATTGCGTAGATTTAATCAATATTTGCGGAATCCGTAAAGGAGTAGCCTTCGCAGGAGAAAAATTGCTGGGAGAAGCCAAAAACCTCAAATTACAACTAGCTTTTCTCAAAGATTATTTCCAAAAAAACCTCATAGATATTCACAAAGATGAAAAAGATCTAATCTGGCAACAAATAAACAAACAAAAGGCAGAAAACCCTGAAATAAGCTATCTGGGCCTATTTTTCACCGTAATCAGCATGCAAATAACCGGAGTAATTGAAGCGCTTGGAGAGCTATTCAGCGCAGTAAAACTCACCGAACACGCAAAAAAACAGCTAAAAACACCTACAAAATGGGAGAACACTGACAAAACAAACCAATTAATAAGCAAAATTCAGGAAGAATTTCTAACATTCACCCGCAAATCATTCAATCAAGCAGAGCAAAATCCCTCATTTGAAGGGTTCTCAAATACATTTATCAAATACATAGAAAGTATATATAAAGACGCAATCGCTCATACAAAGGATATAAACGACATTCTAAACACCTACAGATCACAAAAAATCATCGAAAACTGCCTAAAAATACTCAAAAAAGAGAAAAAACAAACAATAGCACTTGTTATCGGAGCTGCCCACAGCGATTCATTACTAAAAAAGTGCCGGCAAACCGACACTTCTTGTATTATACTCAGACC
>JAHJTR010000232.1 GCA_018829865.1 Patescibacteria group bacterium
CAGCTTTAGCTAGGAGAACTTTTGAATCAGCTAGATACTCAGTCCATTTTCCATTTTTGCCATGTAGCTGCTCCATTAATCCTAATATTTTCTTTTGTTCTTGAGGGCTGTTAGTAAGAAAGTTAGGTCCTAAAGATGCACCATACTCCTTCTCAATTTCTACCACATCTTCAGGTGTAAGCGGTTTGAAACCACCATCATGAGCTTCATATTCGCCACTTTGTAATTCTTCACTTGTAGACATATGTTTGTGAGTTATTTTTTAGAAGTAAGCTTATTATTAAGTATTTACCAATAAAAGTCAATAGCTATTGACAAATTACATAATATTGCATATAAGTATTACTTAAAGATAATAATAATAATAATAATGACAGGAAGAATACCCCCAAATGAAGATGAAAGCACTTACGGACAAAAACAAGAAGACGCTTGCGAAGCGCTTAATCAAGTGGAGTCTGGGGAAGAAATCGAGGCCCTAGAAATTAACTTTAAGAGAGTAAAAAAGAGTATAGATGGGATAGTGAAAGTCATAGAATTTTTGAAAATTTCAAAAAATATTGATTCACGTAGAGCAGTTATAGATTTACATAGGCAAATAGATAGACGCGGAGCAAGTCTGGACGCAGAGAGTATGCATGTCGTGCAACCTCATAATAAACGAATTAAACCCCATTTGGTGGATGTTTCCAATATAATCTCCCATATCTATACTAAATCTGCAGGGACTTTAACAAAATTTTTTTGTGATAAATGTATTATTCAAGAGGAAGGTGTGAGAGATAGGCGAACTGCAGGGGAAAATGCCGGTGTTATGCAAGGAATAGGCGATAAGGTTGAAGAGACCTTCAAGTACGTGCTGAAAGAAGACTGCATCGAATTTTTTGAAACTCAAGCCGTTAATATGATTGATCAGTTTATAGAGGAATTAACTAAAGCGGGAACTGACCTAACGAAACTTTTTAATCTCTACTGTAAAGTGCGAAAACGAATTCGTGCTAACTTTGAAAGATAAAGATTAAAAAAACAGGATGAGCACTACTGCCATCCTGTTTTTTAATTGATTTTATTGATAGGGAATCAGACTGAAATATCCTATTTTTAAGCCACAAACCCGAAATAACCGAAAAATAAACCAGCGGCCGTAACGACAACTCCATAGATTGACATGCAATTGCATTTTTTGAAAAATGATTGCCAGAATTTAACGTGAGTTGGGAAAACAAATAGCATGAATCCTTTTACAAGGGCTATCCAACCGAAGAGAGTGATTACTCCCACCCAGCTGTACTCCCAGATGTTGTGGTATGTGATCATTAGTACACCGGCGACTGTGGCCATTATTCCTCCGAAATAAAACATTAACGGGTTTTTGATCATGTCGTTAATTGTGGTGCTGTAGTACTTGGGGTTTATAATCATGCCCAAGCCAACAAATACGTAAACGACCGCAAGCAGCTTGGCGATTAAAATCGACGTTTCCATTTTTGTTTTTGTTATGAATTATTTGTCTTGGCGTTTTTTTATTGTTAACGACAAGATTTGTTTATTATAGCATGTATGGTTCATTGTGCACAGTAGGCTCTGTCGTCATCATAGGTTAATCCATCTGCCATCGTTTTTGATAAACCGAAATCACTGAAATTTGTCCAGAAGGCTTCTCCTAATTCGGGGATAAATGCCTGATTTAGGTCTATTTGAATATGACCTGTCCATGAGCTGTATGTAGCATATGGCGTCCCATCGTTGTAGGGGTAATGGATTAGTACTGAATCTCGTTCTTGCTTATTGTAAATGTGGCCTATTATGCGGCGTACTGTGTCTATTCCTTGTTGATTTTCAATTCTTTGCCATAGACAATCTCCGGTTTCATATGGGGGAGAAGTATCTTGAGCGCAGAAGTGATAATCATACTTATGAAAGATCATATCTCCTGTTTCATACCCTCCGAATTTACACTGAGTTGATTGATTTGCACCCCAGTCCTGAGCATAATTTGCTAGTCCTTCATTTAAAAAGGAGCTGAGATTCAGGCCGAGGACGAATCTATGAGTTAGCTCATGATGGCCCAATGTATCAGACCAATCAGATGTTTTTAAATATTCGGTATCACTATGAGTAAGTGCAATTCTTTGTAAATACTCTTCTCGATCTCCCATACTCCAATTTAAGGGATATCCGTCTTCGGGAGGTCCGCAGCATGAACCTGGAGCAAAGTGATCAAGCTCGTATTCTTCTATTATTGAATTGGGGAGTAAGTAGGGAGCTCTGCCAAAAAGCTTTTCTGTGAATGCATATGTATTACGAAGCCGATAAAGGCTAATCCTTCCGAATTCCTCTGCGTTTGGGGAATTGTCGGGCATGATGACTTGAAATTTATCGCTTTTTAAGACTAAACGTCCTTTGCTGTCTATTTCTTTTGAAAAATTAGGGATATTGAGGTTTTTTGCTCTTTCTTTCCAGTCCATGGTTGTGCAGCTTTCGGGGGGGCAGGGGGTTGGGGTTGGGGTTGGGGTTGGGGTTGGGGTTGGGG
>JAHJTR010000233.1 GCA_018829865.1 Patescibacteria group bacterium
CTTGAAACTGTCTGGCAGGAGCGAAAAGAAAAATACTTATCCAGACACGACTTTAAAATCGATACCTCTAAATGGCTGCCAAAAAGCAAACTCGAAACCAGACATCTGAAAATTATTACAAAACTAGCCAATTATCTAAAAAAATATGAATCAAACTAACGAACCTTTTACCGTAAACACTCAACCTGCACAACCAGTAGCCAACAATTCCTCAACCATGCAAGCAGACATCGCAGAAATCAAAGAACTGCTAAAACACGAGCTGGGCAGACAAAAGCATCACCGTATAGCAAAAACCCTCTTCTACATAATAATTATTACACTTGTAGGCAGCGGATACTACTACGCCTACAAAATCATCAGCACAAAAGTCGGCGAAGTGATGCAAGTAAAAAACAGCCTAGATGACACAAGCGGAGACTTAAAACAATGGACACAAGAAAACGTCGACGAACTAAAAGACAAGCTCAAAGACGTATTTTAAAGAACAAACACTACCTCTTCAACAAGGAGCCCGATACAATCGCGCTCCAACTTTTTTGCTGAAGCACCTTAATCGTTGGAGCAGGGCTACAGCCCTAATCGTTGGAGCGGGGCTACAGCCCGGCTCCTTTCAAACCTATTTCGTTGGAGCAGAGTTGCACTCTGCTCCTTAACATTACTTCGTTTCGTTGGAGCAGGATTGCATCCTGCTCCCTCCACCCCTACCCCACCAAATTTCGTTGGACCAGAGTTGCACTCTGCTCCTTAACATTACTTCGTTTCGTTGGAGCAGGATTGCATCCTGCTCCCTCCACCCCTACCCCACCAAACTCCGCACAAAACTCAATTCCGAAAGCCCCTCCGGCAATTTCACCAAAATATTCCCAATCCCCCCACTAGCCACCTCAATTTCCTCCCCAGCCAAAGTCTTCATCTCATCTAAAACAAAATCCAAATTCTGATCAGGCGTAAAAATCTCCACATTCATCCCTTTTTCAATCCTATTCCGCACTTCAAATTCATACCAACCATCCCCTTTCACACTTCTCACAACCCCACAAAATTGATGCGTCTGAATCGAAGCATTTTCCGGATAATAAACCGTATCTTTCGTCTGTGGCTCAAACAAAAACCCCTTTATAAACGTCCGATTCGAAACCTTCTTAAGCTCTTCAATCAGCCCCAAATCAATCGGCCTCCCCTCCGCCATATCATCAATCGCCTTGCGATAAACCTTAGCAATCGTCGCCAAATAATAAATGCTCTTCGACCGCCCCTCAACCTTAAACGAAATCACCCCCGCATTCGTAAGATCCCCCAAATGCTCAATCAAACACATATCCCGCGAATTCAAAATATAAGTCCCATGCTGATCTTCTTCAATCGGCATAAGTTCATCAGGCCGCAGTTCCTCTTCAAGATAAGCCAATTTTGGCATATTGTTATTATCAGGAGTCAACTGATCTCCCTCCCCACAATCACTATCATTACAAATCTGGCCGCTACACTTAGGCAATTTGACCTTATATTTCCAACGGCAACTCTGTGCACAAAAACCCTGATTCGCATCGCGCCCGGTCATATAGGCTGAAAGCAGACAGCGCCCCGAATAAGAAATACAAATAGCCCCATGAATAAACGCCTCAATCTCCATCTCAGGGACTTTTTCATGAATCTCCTTCATTTCTTTAAGGCTGAGCTCACGAGCCAAAATAATCCGAGTCGCCCCAAGATCATGCCAAAACTTCACCGTTCGCCAATTCAAATTATTCGCTTGCACAGAAATATGAATCTCACCCTCCGGCCAAACCTCACGAACAAGGTCAAAAACACCGGGATCAGCCAAAATAATCGCATCAGGCTTAAGTTCATCACGCAGCCATTCAATATGCTCCTTAAAATTATTAATCTTCTCATTCCGAGGAAAAATATTCGTCGTCACATAAATCTTTTTGCCAAGTTTATCAGCTAAACCTCGAGCCTCAAGCAAATCCTCTTTGGTAAACTGGTTTACACGCGACCGAAGACTAAAATCCGCCAAACCCACATAACAGGCATCGCCGCCGTACATAAAAGCGACTTTAAGCTTCTCGAGATTCCCCGCCGGAAGCAACAATTCAGGCTTATTAATACTCATATTTACAAAAGATTATATTACATTAGACATTGCCGAAACGCATGGTAGAATATAATAAAAATAGACAAAAAAAGCAAAAACAATGGGAAAAACCGGACATATAAAACGACTTGACACGCGTATTGACAGCAGGGGTATTTAGTTTTATAACTAATGTAGTTGATAAAAAGTGTTTTATATTGTATAATAACCTGATCCGCTATATCATTTTTAGCTAAATTAATAACCTTCACAAATAAATTACCCATAAAAATATGAGCACCATCGAATCAATGCAAGGAGTAGACAAAATAAGTGGAGGGAAAATCCTGGGAAAAGCCATGGATAATAATCCTGAGCTCGTTGCCTATTACGACGCAATATCAAGCCTTCCGGATAACAAACAACCGGACAGTAAAATGGCAGCAGCCTTATATTATTATGCCGTTAACCTCGGATGGCAACCTGACTCCGCTAGATTAAGCGATCTGGCACAATCATCATTTGTTGCCCAAATCAAAGAAAGAACAGGCATCTATTATGAATCAGGAAAATGGCATCTCAACAAAGATTATGGAAGCGACCATGAAATTAAAGACGGGAAATTAGACAATTTAATGAAACTCCTTAAAAATGACGCGAATAAAGAAAAAATGTTTCCCGGCAAAAAGCCCGCCTCAAAAACAAAGGCAATCAATGTCGAAAAAATGTTTATACTCGCCGCAAAAGGTCACGAAATTCTCAAAAAATACGAATACGACAAGCAAGAGGTAATAAAAAAAGCATTGGAATTAAAGAGAGACAAAGAAAAAGGAAGAATTCTGGCGATACAAACAAGTATGAAAAAAAGGCTGCAGCATGAAATATCCCAACCTGCAATCCCAACAAAGGCCCTGGAACATAGACCCCTCTTTCAATTATGGTACCTAACATCCAAATTGGTTCCCAAATCAGAACTTCCTTACGTTAATAATATTGTCAACAACCCAGGGAATATTCACTCGGCGCTTGCTGATTTAAGGCAGAAGTATTTTAAAGAACCCTCAAAATTGCGAAGATTTGTACATCCAAAACACTCATTAGTCCCCAAGATTATTCCCGGAAAACAAATTTTTTGGTCTCAAGAAAAAGGAGTTTGGATAGAAAGATCAGCAGAATTCATAGGAGCTGCCGGGTCATCCTATAAAGATAAAAAAATAGGCTTAACCGAAGATCTCTTAAAATACCTTTCCACCACAACAGGTAAAACAAGAGAAACAATGGAAAACGCCGACAAGCTCTACAAAAAAGTAAGACCATATATGAAAAAGGATATTGAAGAAGAAACCCAAAAACTGGCGAATTCAATTAAATACAGCTCAAAATGGCAAACACTTAGTGGTGCAGACTTAGCAGCAATAGAAAAATTCAAAGATTATTCAAGCCGCACCTTCAAAGTCTTCAAAATCTCTGATGATAACATAGTAGGATACTATGCCTCCACCACTAAAGGAGAATCAAAATACATTCAATATACAAAAAAGGATAGCTGGCAACCAATAAAAAAAGCGGATTTCGAAAAAATCATAAAAGACAGAAAAAACCTACAAGCACAACAAAAGGGAATTAAAAATGAAGATAACTCAGATAACTACATAACGGAAAATGCAAATCTGCAAACCATCTATTCACTCAACAATGAAACAAAAATTACAGGAGGAAAAAGCATCCCGCTAAACAATACCGATAAAATTTCACTACTCCACAAATTACAATTACCAATAGAAAAAAACCATTTTTACAATAGAAAAGATACTAATCTCGATCTCAAAAATCTGGAAGAAACAATAGCAAAATCATATGAGGATCAACTGGCGCATTATCCATTAGTCCCCGCCGAAACAAAAAGCAAACAACTAGCGCAATTGGTTGCAAAAGACATAATTGCTAGACTAAAAATCCAAATCACAAAATTAACCAACCCAAAAGAAACAAATTATTTCGAATTAAAAATCAAAAAAACAGGAACAATTACAGTAATAAGAACAGGAAAACCACTTAATGTTATAGAAAGAACTGCCGCAGATGCATCCAACACCCTAAACAATACAGCAACATCATTACAAAACAGAGGCAGCAAATTAATTAACAAATTTTCCCCCGAATTCAAAAAAGCCGGAACTAAATTAAGAGAAATATGGGGCAATGCTTTTGAATTGGGCCATGGAGTTTGGTACGAACAAGGTTTTAACGTTGCAAAAAACACAGCAGTAGCACTTGGAAAAACATTAAAATACCTAACACTCGGCGCCGCTCCCGGTATAGTTAAAGGAGCATTTTTAACAGGTGCCGCAGGTTTTATAGCATTATGGAGAAAGGTCAGAGGAAAAAGAAAGGCAGGAAAACAAACCGATATGGCTAACGAACTATCCAAGACGGTATCAAAAGGAAGCGGCACACTAAAAAAGATCTTCGCCTGGATAAATCACAATCCTAGATTAAGAAAAGTTGCCATGGGCATACCCCTTCTTGGAGCCTTTCTAGGCCGCAATCAAATAGCAAAAGCCGCCGGTAAACTCAACCCAAAACAAATGGAGTCAGCACCAAAAAAGGGAGAAAAAATAATGCGTCCAAAATATAAAATCCATAAGCTAGAACAAAACAAGACCCTAAGCGCCACAGCTGAATTAACACGGGATTTCACAGTACCCGCTGGCTATCACGTTAAGCTACCCAAATTTCAAATGAGTAACAGACTAACCCACCTATACAGAAGATACCGTAGTCTTGGCAGACCGGCCGAATTTTATGTACCCCACATCAATACAATCAATCAACTATCAGCAATGAGCTGGATGCAGATGTATTACTCTGGAAGGGATAGTTTAAAATTTGATGCCGGCTACATCCTACCAAAAGGTACTATTTTGCCGAAAGGGACAAAATTGGTTAAGACATAAGAAATTAACTCATATATAAATAATTATAATTATATGTCAAAAATTGACTCTCTATCAAAAAACATCCAAACGAATTCGGCATTAATGCCCTATTTCGAAGCAATTAGTGAGTTAAACGAACCCAAACAACCAAAAAA
>JAHJTR010000234.1 GCA_018829865.1 Patescibacteria group bacterium
AGGAATTGAATTTATATCAATTGTAATTTCGCTTACCGGATCATAAGGCTTGTCGATAAGATATTGAAGGATAGTATTATTTTTGAGACTTAAGAAAGCGTGACCGCAGCCGGCTGGAATATATATTTCATTTTTCTTTTCTGCATTTAGCTCGATGAAAAATATTTTTAAAAATGTTTTTGAGTCTTTGCGTAAATCAATAACCATATCAAGCGCTTTGCCGCTTAATACTCTGACCAATTTGGATTGTGATTTTTTGCCACCCTGTAGATGTACTCCTCTAAAAACATTAATTTTGTTTACGCTGATATTTTCTTGAATCCATTTAGAATTTAGCGGCCTGCAACTAAACTCCCCGCGCGAGTCGGCGAAAATCTTTGCGTCTGTGATTTTTAGACCGGTTATTTTATCTCCCATATTATTATTAATTAGCTTTCGAATGGAATTATAATGGTATCGATTAATAATGAAAGAGTTTTTGGGTTAATTTTTGATATTTGGAGTAGAAAATCGGGGAAACTTAAGGAGAATACGCAATAAGCGGAGTCAATTAATTTGTTCTTTGGCTGCGATTTAGCTAAAATTGATTTCCTTAATAAAAAAATTATGATAGTTGGGGTATTGGCTATTCAAGGCTCTTTTGAGGAGCATAAATCGGCTCTTGTTAAAATGAATATTGATGTTTGTGAAGTGAGGGCAAAAAAAGATCTGAAAAAATGCGATGCGTTGATTATGCCCGGAGGTGAGAGCACAACGATTGATAAATTGCTGAAAATTTATGGTCTTGATAAAGAGATAATTAGCAGAGTAAAGGGAGGTATGCCTATATATGGTACTTGTGCGGGGGCGATTTTACTGGCAAAAAAAATCGAGGATAATCATGGAGTCGAGGGGCTTAAATTGATGGATATTTCAATTAGTAGAAATGCATATGGTAGACAGCTTGATAGTTTTGAGACTGAAATTGACTTTGAGGGGCAGAGGGCTGAGGCGGTTTTTATTAGGGCTCCTAAAATCTTGCAAACCGGCGCGGGAGTGGAAATTTTGGCAAAATATAATAATGAGCCGGTGCTGGTAAAACAGAATAATATGCTTGCCGGGACATTTCATCCGGAGCTGACTAATGGGAAAGCTATTTACGAGTACTTTTTAGCTATGAATGGCGGCGCAAAGCATTTTTGACTAATCAAATTTTGCAAAAATATATTTGACTAATCAACAGTTAGAATATAGCCTTAGTAAGCTAAAAAATTGACATCATTTTATCTCCCTGACTAATCAAAATATGGATCCAAAAGATATGATTACTCATTTGATTAAGCACATTGGTGAAGACCCTGAAAGGGAAGGCTTAAAAGATACTCCGAGGCGGGTTATTAAGAGTTATGAAAAACTTTTTTCGGGTTATAAGAAAGATCCAAAAGATGTGATTACTACTTTTGATGGCGAAAATTATGATGAAATGATAATCGCTAAAGATATTGAGTTTTATAGTATGTGCGAGCATCATATGTTGCCGTTTTGGGGGAAGGTGCATATTGGATATATTCCCAATGATAAAATTATCGGGCTTTCTAAAATGCCGAGACTTGTTGAAATTTTTGCGAGGAGGATGCAAAATCAAGAGAGATTAACTAAGCAGGTGGCTAATGCGTTGGATGAATATCTTAGTCCGAGAGGCGTTGGGGTTGTTATTGAGGCGAGACATTTTTGTATGATGGCTAGAGGTGTTGAGAAGCAAAATAGTAAAATGATCACATCCAGTCTTTTGGGATCGTTTAAAAAAAATTATAATACGCGCAGTGAATTTCTTAAACTTATAAAATGAGTGGACTTCCTAAACCAATTCAAGAGCTGATAAATGAATTTTCGCGATTGCCCGGAGTTGGGCCGAAATCAGCTCAGAGGCTTTCGTTTTATTTGATCAGATCTAATGATGGCAAAGAGAAATCGCTTGGGACTGCTCTTATTAATTTAAAATCCGAGTTAACTTTTTGTGATGATTGCCATAATATTACGATTTCCAATCCTTGTGATATTTGCGAGGATGTACATCGTGATAAAAAAATAATTTGCGTTGTTGAGGAGCCACTTGACGTGATTGCACTTGAAAAAACGGGGCAATACAAAGGTCTTTATCACGTTTTACATGGGGTGCTGTCCCCTATCGATGGAGTTGGGCCTGATGATTTGAAAATTCGAGAATTGGTGGAAAGAATTAAATCAGGTAGCTTTGATGAGTTAATTTTGGCTTTGAATCCGAGTTTGGAGGGGGAAGCAACTTCGAATTATATTCAAAGTTCGCTGACTGGCTGTGAGATTAGTATTACAAAAATTGCGCAGGGGTTGCCGATGGGTGGTGATTTGGAATATGCGGATGATAAAACGTTGATTAAGGCAATGGAGGGACGGAGGAAGTGTTAGTAAAATAGGGTGCACTGAAAAACGCGTATCGCGGCGTTGGCTTCACCATTTTGTACCTCAACGTACCGGTGTACGTCTCGGCACAAAATGGCTTGCCGCCTTGCGATACACGTTTTTCAGCACACCCTACAGCGTTTGTATTTTTTGGTTAAATATGTTCTAATACTGGTGATTTTTGTGTTTTTCGGTGCGCTCTAGAATAGACCGAATACACAACCACCTGAGCCGGATAGATGGGCTGACGTAGCTCCTTTTGATTTTAATTCTTCTATGGCTGCTGTAATTTGGGGATGGTTTTTGTTTACGGAGAGCTCGAAATCGTTGTGGATTAATTTTTCAAGACCTTCGATCTTTTGGGATTTCAGTAGAGAGATTAATTGATCTGTGAGCTGTTTTTGTTGACCGATTTTTTTGTAATCAATTTGTTTGTAAGCCTCGGCACTGGCGATTTTTACTCCCGTGTCTATAATTTGAATTTCAATATTTTTTAGTTCGGGTAGCGGGTAAATGTTATCGCCAAAATGTGAGCAGACGCAGGTGCCGCCGTATAAAAAGAAGACTGTGTCCATTCCGATTTGTATGGCTATTTCTTCGAGCTCGGGGGTTTTTAGGTTTAGGTGCCAGATCTCGTTTAGGGCTTTTAAAACCGCTGCCGCGTCACTACTTCCTCCTCCCAGGCCTGAGCTTAGGGGGATTTTTTTATCAATTTTGATTTCTACTCCTTTATTAATTTTGAATTTTTCTTTAAGCAATTTTGCAGCTTTGTAGCAGGTATTTGTCTCATCCGCTTCGAGATCTTTATTACTACAATCAATCGAAATTTTGTCAGCTTGAATTTCTCTGATTTCGATTGTATCGAAAAGGGTTGGCACCTGCGTGATAACGGTTTGTATAAAATGATAATCGGTAATTTTATCTTTGCCGAGAATATCCAGAGCGAGATTAATTTTTGCGTGAGCTTTGATTTGCATGATTATTTGATGAGTGAAACCATCGCCATACATTTTATGCCTTCTCCCCTTCCGAAGCTACTTAATTCTTCGCCTGATGTGGCTGTGATGCCTATTCTTTTTTCGGGGATATCTGTTAATTTCGAGAGGGAGCTTTTTAGTTTTGGAATAATCGGCTCTATTTTGGGCTCGGAGCATTCCAGCGAAATACTGATATTGTTGATACTAAAATATCTTTTATCAACCAGATTTAAAACTTTTTCTAAATATTTGGCGCTATCCGTGATGCCTTCTTGGCACATTTCGTCTGCTATGAGGGAGATTGAGCCACCTCCCATACTTGATGAAATCGCGTTTATGATAGAATGCAAAATTACGTCGCCATCAGAATTCGCTTGCAGCTTTGAATACTCGGGGAAAGTTATACCTGCCAGAGTTAAGCCTTTTTCGCTCTTGGAAAATTTATGACTGTCTTCCCCTACTCCGCAAATAAAATCTTGAGGCATGTCTTTGGCTAAATACCTGGCAAGAATTAAATCTTGATCGGTTGTTATTTTGAAATTATTAGCCGATTTGATGACTAATATTGGCTTAATTCCGATGTTTTCAGCGATTATTAAATCGTCGGTTGGTTCGAATTTAATGTTTTGGATACCTTCAAGGAGAATTTCAGATTTTATGGCTTGCGGGGTTTGCATGGCGAAGAGGTTTTCGCGATTTAGGGTTTTTTGAATTTTTTTGTTTTGCCCTACCAGTTTAATTGTATCGATTACCCTTCTGCCGACGGCTGAAGCTCCGGCTTTCATTGCTCCTCTGATTACGCGGGAGATTTCTTTCTTTGTTGCGAGTGGGTTGGCTGCGTTATGAATTACGACAATATCATCATTTTTTAGGTTTTTTTTAATTAAATTTAATCCGTTTATGAGAGACTTATATCTGCTGTCCCCTCCCAAAACGATTTGAACTCCCTTAGCATCTTTAATTTCACTTTTTATTTCATCACTGCAAACCATTATGACTTGATCAATCAATTTATGACTAAAAACCAGGTCTAAAGAAATTTGCCAGATAGGCTTGCCGTTTATTTTTTGCAGTAATTTGTTGGTGCCGCTGAAGCGGTTTGACTTGCCTGATGCTAAAAGAATTGCGTAATTCATATGGTTTTAGATTTGTTATTTGATTTATGGAGATTACTGTAGCTTATTTTAGCATTATAGTGGAGCTTTTATGGTTTATTTTACCAATTTGTTTAAAGCCCCGTATATATCTAAAAATTTGATTTCTTTGTTTAAGAACCTGTCTATTAAATTGTCTGAGAGATTAATAAAATCTGTGATTTTCCCATTCTTGAAAGCCTTCAATACTAAATTTATACCTGTAATAAGCGTTTTGTTGTTTGGACTGAAGAATTCGAGTTTTTTGTTGATTAAGCTGAGACTTGGCATTTGAAGCCGGCGACTTGATAGCTTTTCATCAAATGATAGGCTGCTCAAAGCATAATTAATGGCAATTTTCATGTCGTTGATACTTAATTGAGCGACTGAGGTGCCGTCTTTGAACTCAACTATTGAATGAACATAGCTTTGAGGATGAATGATGACTTCGATTTTTTCCAGCGGTATGCCGAAAAGTATGTGGGCTTCAATTATTTCGTATCCCTTATTTATCCAGAGGGCGCTTTCGATTGATATTTTTTTGCCCATTTTCCAAGTGGGATGCTTGAGGGCTGTGCGGGGCGTTACTTCTGCGATAAATTTGGCGTTTTGCTTTAAAAAGGGGCCTCCGCTGCAGGTTAAGTATATTTTATTTATCTCATTTTTGTTGTTTTGCAGTAATTGAGTTAGTGCTACCATTTCAGAATCCAGAGGTATTATTTGAGCTCCGGTTTTTTTTGCTAAATTCATCACTTCTCCTCCACCTTGTATTATGGCTTCTTTACTGGCTATTGCGACTTTCTTGCCCAATTTTACGGATTTTTTATATATCTTGAGGCTAATATTGCCGGAATTGGCTATTACTATCAGGTGAGCCGCGGGATCCTCCACCATATTTATTAACTTTGATTCGGTGCAATCGCTGTGCCAAATATTTTTAATCTTATGCTTCTTGGCCATCTGCTCGAGTTTTTTTGCATTCTTAAAACCGGCAATACCGATTATTTTATAATCTTTGGTTCTTTGCCCAATCAGCTCGACAACTTTAGTGCCCACAGAGCCGGTTGCCCCTGTGATTACGACATTTTGCATAGTATAGAGGATGTATAGTCCTGATAAATCGTGGGAATTGTAGCGGGAAAGCGGTTAAAAGACAATAAGTTAGCGATTTTGGTTTGTGCAATGTCTTGAGTTTATCGTTGTAGTAACTGCTCACTGAGGCAGGGGCAGGAGATTTTTCCCTTGAATTAATGCATAACGATTCTACGCAACAATTTTCCCCGGGGATTTTGGGGGATTGGAGCAGGATTACATCCTGCTTCTTAAAATCCATGGAGCCCAAGCCTTACTCTTGAGCTACTGTTTTTGGAGACTAGGCTGCCTTGGCTGCCAAAGGCCGGAAATCAAACTTGCCTGCATTTTAGCGACCGAGGTTGCCTGTCTTGCATTTTTGAGTTGACGAGAAATTGAGGTTTTTTAAAATTTCCATTATTTTCACTCTCAAGCTATGGTTTAAAAATTTTGGTTTGGGGGATCAAAAATTATCAGATATAAATAAAGGTGAGGGGTTGTGCACCGTTTGAGATATGGAGAAATTCGGATGTGAACCATCGATATAATAATCATTGTATAGTCGCATGTTTAAGCCGTAAATTGGTTGTTTTTTGTTGGGGGGATTGTTAGTTTTATAGTGTTAATTAATCGTGAAATTATGGGAAAAACACAAGACTTGGAAACACCGATAATAAAAAAAAATCTGCATGATGAATTCGTGCGTCTTGGGCGGGAGAAAAATCAGATAACTTATAAATTGTTGGCGTTGTTGCCT
>JAHJTR010000235.1 GCA_018829865.1 Patescibacteria group bacterium
CAATTATATATAATACCTCGGAATCCCCTCTCTTAGCCTGGTTAGTACCTCGTAGTTGATTGTACCTAGTTGGCCTGCTACTTCTTCGGCTGTGATCTCCTCCTCACCCTGACAACCTATTAAAACTGATTCGTCTCCTATGCTCACATCGTCAATACCTGTGATGTCGACTACTGTTACATTCATCGATATCTGGCCGATGATTTTGGCGCGACGACCGCTTATGAGTGCGTAGCCGTAATTGCTGAGGCCGCGATCTAGGCCATCGTAATAACCGATCGGGAGAATCGCTACATCGGTATCTCGGCGGGTTTTCATTGTGCAGCCATAACCCACGCAACAGCTTTCGGGAATTGTCTTGAGGCCGGAGACTCTGGTTTTTAGGGTGAGGCTTGGTTTGAGTTGAATGCCTTTTTGATTGCTCCATTTTTTAATCTCCTTGTTGGGGAAATATCCGTAAATTGAAAGACCCGGGCGAACGAGATTAAAATGGCTGCCCGGATATCTGATGGTTGCGCCGCTGTTGCTTGAATGAATATATTTGGCGCAGATACCCTGCGACTTGAGAGTGGATAAGAGATCGGTGAGCACATTAAATTGCTCTTTAAAAAAGTGCGTGTTGCCAACATACTCGGATGTGGCGAAATGTGTGCCTATTCCTTCTATTTCGATGTTTTTTAGTCCGTTAATGCTTCTAATCGTTTCGAGAGCTTTTGAGGGCATAACTCCCCTTCTGCTCATTCCTGTGTCTATTTTTAGATGCACTTTGGCTGTTTGATGCTCGAGTGCGCATTGCTCTGAAATTTGCTTTGCGTCGTCTAAACTAAAAATAAGAAAACTTGCGTTCAGGGCTGCTGCCGCTGCAATTAGCTCTTTTTGAATTGTGCCGATAATCAAAACCGGTAAATTCACTCCTTGATCTCTAATAATTTGCAATTCAGTAAATGAATCAATACAAATCCAGTCAACTTGGCTCTCGGCGACAATTTTGGCTACACCCTCAAGCCCATGACCATAGGCGTTGCCTTTAATACAGGGGGCCAGCAGGCAATTGCCGCCTATTAAATTACGCAGCGCAGACACATTATGCTTGATGTTTTTTGAGGATATTTCGATCCAGGTTAAATCGTTTGTCATCGGGGTTTTAACCTTCAAGTTATTATTCACTGTGATTTGTTTATATTTTTGCAGAAATTATATGAGGTTATTTTGTTAAACGCAAGCCTTGTATTTCAAAAAACACCATGATTTACGGTGATGATATTCTTTTTCTGTGATTTTTTAAATTTCAAAGAAATAGTACCACCATTTCCCTGGTGTGCTGAGCCTGCGGTATTTTTTTATTGAATCGGCCTCTTTGATTGAGACCTCGGTTTCGCTGACCACTTCTTCATCCAACAACACTATCACCTCTTCGCCGGGCCTGATTAAACCGAATTGTTCTTTGGCGATTTTTTCGGCATAAGCATCCGACTCAAAATAATTCAAATCATCGAGATTCGATTGGTATTCTGCGGTTATCTCTTCATTTTTATTCTTAAAACTATCAATATGGCGATCCAGTAAATAGCTCGTGTAGACTGAATTCGTGAGCGTGTAAATCATGTATGCCACGATAACAAATCCCATACTTAGGAGTATTTTTGAGATTTTGTAGTTATGATGATTTGTAACCATTGGTGTTTTTTTTAGCTCTAAAAAAATATCACAAACGAATATTTTAGTAAAAAGTAAATATCTGTGATTGCGTTTTTACTCCTGCAGAACCAGTCTACCGATATACTGCTGAATTTCTTTATAATTGCCTTTATTCGGCAGCAAAATGTATTGACCCTGAATATTTTTATTGGGATAGAGATAGTTTGAGGTATCAATAGTATTGCCTCTCTTAAGCTTAAAACTCTTATAGTTATTGATAAATTTTGCGCCGTCCGTGAGGCCAATATCCGTGATCAGATTTTTGGAAATTATTTTATAGATGTCTTCTATCCTGTCGATGTTTTCTACGAAATCATATTGTTTTGCTTTGTTGATGAGTGCCTGAATAACGGCTTGCTGCCTCTTGGCGCGATCGAAATCTGAAGTGCTTTTGCGACTTCTGGCAAATTTTAGTGCCGTTTGTCCATCTAAATGATGATTGCCTTTTTTGAGCGAAAAAGTTGAATAGGTATAATTCGGGCCCGGGTAAAGAGTGTCGTTTAGGTCTTGCTCGTTGTAGATGTCTATTCCTCCCATAAGATCGACAATTTCTATGAATCCCTGCAAATTCACCACAACGTAATTGTTAATCGGCAAACCGCTTATTTCGGTAATATATTCGGCGATTTTATTTGCGCCGTATAAATTATAAACCGAATTGATTTTGCGACCGTGAACAAATAGATCGCGCGGTATGCTGATCAGGGAAATCGTCTGAAGTTTGGGATTGATGGATGCTACCATAATTGTGTCCGTGAGAGTACCGTGTGTGCCAAGAATTAAAATATTTGTCAGCTCTTTGTACTCCTCTTTGTCGATTGTTATGAGTTTTTCGGGAGGAGTAGTCGCAGTGCCGGATTTAGCGCTTCGATTACTAAGAAGCATATTTGAGAGCGAATTCTGGACGGTTTTCATGCTTTTGACAGCCTCGGCTTTATTGATGCTGTCGCTGATTGAATTTAATTTGTCGTCGACGTTGTTAATAGAATTGATGGCCAGATTGAGGTAGTTTTCTCCATCAGTAATTTTATTGTTCAGGAGGTTGTTCTCATCTTTTAGCGTTCCAATTTCATCAATAAGTGAATTAACCTGAATTTCTTTTAAAGATAATTCTTGATCAATTTTTTGGTTCAAATGGACTACTCCTGAAACGAGAACGGTCATTGCCACGCAGATAAAGGCGATAGCCCATTTAACGTCTTTGTTGCCCAGCATGAACTTGGCTTTGCGGGAGTAGTTTTGGGATGCTCTGTAGTCGGGATGATCTTTGGAAACCCTTTCGCAAACGAATAGCAGCCTTTCATATTCTTTGTTTTCGAACATGTGCTTCAAGAGATCCGGTAGATTTTTGTTTTCGTTTTGCATAAATTTATTGATCACCTCCAAGTAATGCCGCCAGCCCTCCATCTGAGGGGGCTTGTGGTGGTGGCGGGCTATCATCGCCTTGCGGAGCACCGGACATATCAGGGGTCGCACTTGGCTGATCAAGGCCTGATTTAACCGGGGTTGTTACGTCAATTCCTATTCTGGAACAAATTTCTTGATCAACAAACATTCGTTTCCTAGCATACTTCATCCTGGAGTACTGTTTGGCAATTTTGTAAATTTTTTCGTTATGGTGTGGATCCCAAATTGTTTCAAGTGAGAATGGCCTTGATGTTGTGTTTTTGATATTTAGCTTTATATAGGCCTTAAAATTGGCGATTGAAATAATGTCTGATTCTGTTAATACGGGGGCGTACTCCTTACTTAAATATTCCGCATCCTCCGCACCAACTTTAAATGACATAAGTGTACCCACATTACCAAATACGGCGTCACGAATTTTTGAACTTGTGGATCCGTATTTGGTCGAAACCAGCTGATTAATAAACTGATGCGCCATAATTAGACCCAGCTTGTACTTTCTGGCTTCAGATAAGATTGAGCAAAAACTGTCGGTTGCGAAGTTTTGGAACTCATCCACATAGAGATAGAATGGTTTTCTGTCTTTTTCTAAAGTGTCTACTCGGCCCATTGCAGCCATTTGGATTCTGGCGACGATAATCAAGCCAAGTAATTGCGTATTTAAATCTCCGATTCTACCTTTGGATAAATTGATCAGAAGTATTTTTCCTGAATCCATACATTCCCTAATGTTGAATGAGGATTTTGTCTGGCCTATGGTGTTTCTCATTATTGAATTCGTGATGAAAGGGCCAAATTTGGAACTGAAATAAGGGATCATCTCTTGTCTCTCTCTTTCCCCTGTATGGGCGTATTCATGCTCCCAGAAGGATCTGACTACGGGATTTTTTGTCTTGGCTACCTTGTGCTTCATAAAGGCGTCATCTGTGAAAATTCTTGGTACATCGATTAATGTTGCTCCTTCCTCTTGGTCTTCCATCAGCGTTAAACAGGCATTTCTGAAATAATGCTGGATACGGGGACCGAAGATTTCATCTCCAAACAACTTGATAAATATCTCGGTCGCTTGACTTGACGCCATATCTTGCTGCTCGGGGGTTTTGGCTTCAAGAATATTAAGACCCATTGGCCTTTCTTGATCTGCGGGATCAAAATATATAACGTCTTTAACCCGATTTTTAGGGACGTAACCAAGCAAATCTTCAACTAAATCGCCGTGGGGATCGACCACGCATAATCCTTCTCCATTAGCCATATCTTGACGCGCCATATAATTGATAAATGCCGATTTACCTGTACCCGACTTACCAATTACATATTGATGGCGAGTTCTGTCGTCCTTGAGGAATCTGACCTCTTGTTTATCGCCGCGAAAAACATTATAACCAAGAAGAACTCCCTCTTTGGGCAGATCGGGTGGTGCGGGTAAAACCTTATATTGAAGCCATCTAATGACCGGAGTGTAATTATATCTGCTATTTGGAAAATGAATCACGGTGGCCAATTCTTCAGGTACGAGGATGTTTCTTTTTTTCTCAAGGAATCGCATTAAGCGGTATCTGTAATTGTGATAAAGTATCGGGAAACTGATTTTATCGATAGGGACAATTCTGCGGTTCTGGAAGTAGTTCATTGAGGCATCCTTGAATAGATTGAAGGCTAAAACCATATTATTTAAGATTTCGGTGGTTCTGTGATCATTTTTTGCAGAGGCGAAAATCCTTATTGCCGTATCGAAGCCCACTTTGCCGGATTTTTCTCCTATTTGTTTTGCCACCTCTTCTTTGGCCGCAAGCATACGAACCAATGGATCGCCTTTGCTGCTGTCACCGGATGATGAATCTTTTATGATTTTGTCGTATCCCATAAATAGGCCTACAAAAAGATTATAGAAAAGTCCCAAACCGGGGATTTTAAATCTTCTTCCCCCCTTTTTGCCTTTAAACATGGCTGTACCAACATCCTCGGCTTTTTTTGCCCATCTGTCTGAGCGTGGCATTATTACGAATTGCATGCAGGCTCTCTCCCCTTCTTCAAGTTTTGAAAGCACGTTTGTCATGTCGTTGAGCGGGTCGTTTTCGATTTTTTTGTAGGTTTTGATCGGGAACCAGAATGGCTTTTTCTGGTACATGTAAAACCCTTTGTTGTAGTTATTTTTCTCGATAATTTTAGGCTCATCGGTAAACTGTATATCCGCATTCGGATAATATGAAGTGACTTGTTTGATAAGCATATCTGAGTAATAGGTATCAGTAATCAGATAAAAATCTATCAATTTGTTTTGAGCGACCATTTCTAATGAAATCCAAGCATGTTTGAGGATTTTTACTTTGATGGTGTTCCATAAATTAAGCTCCTCAATTTCATGAAGGGTTCTGTATAGTTGCTCCATAATTGCGATTTTTTCTCTGAAATCTTTTTCCGTAGCCTTATCTTTATCTTTTGGAGAATCCTCGCGAGGTAGCAGTACGTGCAAAAAAACCAAATTCTTGTGCTGATATCTGGTATATGCATATCGAATGCCAAACCAGAGCAGCTTCCAACCGTAATAAATCACCGCAAGTATTACTAGCGTCCAGATGGATGCTGAAATCCAATTGGCTTTAAAGGCGTTTATAACGAAATTTATCAATTGTTTTTTTTATTTAATCTTTTTATTTTACCATTTTTAAGCCATTTTGTTAACTTAATTTAGGAGCTTTCGGTTTTCTATGTCGTTTTTTAGGTTTTCGAGCATTTCAGATAGGGATATTTTTATGAATTTGCGTAAATTCTCTACGTTTACGTCTTTTAGAGACATTCCTTCCAAGTAGTCTCTTAAAATGTAGGCTGCAAGTTGGACAACTATAAGTTTTGGCTTATTCTCGCCTATTTCAGTTGGTTCAAGTACGGTTTTTATTGTTTTGTGAGGATAATTAATCATGGCGTCGTTGATGGTCTGAAACCATAAATCCAGGGCGATTTTGACTTTTAAAGGCAAACTATCTTGGCTAAAGGCTGCAAGAGCGCGCTTATTAACTGCGTCTTGCGTGTTTTGGTAATTATTATATGCTTCGGTTTGAGATGCGGATAGGTGTGAGTTATTCGGATCTAATGCTCCAAAATTGCCATTTTGAGACTGAATCCCGGTATTTACGGATTGTGGCGGATTTTTGCCTTCAGGCAATGTATAACTCACATTTATCTCTTTTTGCACATCCAAGTTATCAAGTGAAATTATGCTGAGAATTACTGCAGCCGGTATGTTTTCGGCTAGCAGCTTGGCGATGAGGATCAAAATATTTTTTTTGCTTCCTGTTCTAATAAATTTAAGGAGAATCGAAACCAAATCATCCTCTTTTTTCTTCTGTTTCTGCTCCCCTTTTTGCATTGCTGCAATTTGGGCGGCATTTTTGCGCATTTGTTCTCTAAATGCTTCATATGCCTCGGGGCTCATTGCTCCGTCATTCTGATCCAACCCAATAAAACTGTCTATTCCACTCATTTTTGTAGGTTTAAAAGTAACACTATTTTATTTGTTTTAGTGCTGATAAGCAACGGTTGCTTTGTATTTGAGGAGGATAGAAGCGTGTAATCGGGATAGGACATTATTTTGCAAAAAAAGCCACCTTGACCGGTGGCTTTGTATAATTCTTTTTTTGATCTCTTTTATTTTGCTTGAACCGCCTCAATATTAATTACGGTGTTTTTGATGATGCGTCCGTCGTATTTTTTCTTCTTCTGCTTAGTAAATTTAACTTTACCATCAGTTAGCGCAAATAAGGTAAAATCCTTGCCTGTGCCAACGTTTAGTCCTGCATGAAATTTAGTTCCTCTTTGGCGAATCAAAATGTTACCGGCCACAACCGGCTGACCACCATATTTTTTTACACCGAGTCTTTTCGATTTGGAATCTCTTCCATTCTTGGTAGATCCACCTGCTTTTTTATGTGCCATACTGAATTTTAATTAAAGATGTTAGTGCTTTTTAGCAGCGATAATGTACTAGATTGATGGTCTTTTGTAAAGCTATTTAGATAAAGCCTCCAGCTCGACGACGTCAAAAGTGTATCCTCCCGCTGAATTATTGGTTCCTACTACTCTGATGTATTTAACGTCTTTGTCACCAATCTGATGATTTTGCAAACCTCTATGTTCACCGCTTGTTTGATCAATAACTCTTTCCCAAGACTTATTATCCTTGGAAATATCAATAAAATAATTGTAATAACGGTTGTCCAAATCCCAAAGATTAATATTGATTTGGTTAATGTTGTAAACCTGATCAAGCTCAACGATAAGTGGTTCTTTTGCAGTAAATATGGATTGAGCAAATCCACTTGAATAGGTATAACCGGTCTTAATTCCATCAATCATTTTGCTAGTATACTTGCCGTTATATACCTTGGCTCCTTTGCTTGCCAAAGCAACATCACTGCTTGGTTTTTCGATAATTCCGTTATAATAAGCCTTTAATTCCACGATATGAAAGACATTATTTGCAGAACCATATGTTCCGACAACTCTAATATACTTAATTTCTCTTTCATCAAAATGAATATTCTGCCAAGATTTGTGTTCTCCGGTAGTT
Source organism: Patescibacteria group bacterium (assembly GCA_018829865.1). Classification (GTDB taxonomy): domain Bacteria; phylum Patescibacteriota; class Gracilibacteria; order UBA1369; family JAHJTR01; genus JAHJTR01. Next base: position 7,676 of record JAHJTR010000235.1, read on the forward strand.
TTATCTACGATCTTTTCCCAATTTCGGTTATCCTTGGAAACCTCGATAAAATATTGATAGTAACGATTGTCCAGATCCCATAATAGAAGATCAATTTGATTAAGTTTGTATACTTTGTCGAGTTCGATGATAATTGGCTGTTTCCATCCACTAACGGCTGAAGTAAATCCCTTGGATATGCTATATCCGGTTTCTATTCCATCAATAATTTCAGCTGGATGGACAAGTGCGTTATAAACTTTTGCTCCAAGAGAAGATAGAGCTACATCTGAACTTGGTTTTGGTGCGTTGGCATTATAGTAGGCCTTTAATTCAACTACATGGAAATAATAGTGAACTGAGCATTTTGTTCCTACCACTCTAATGTATTTAACCTCTCTATCTCCAATGTAGTTATTCTGCCATGATTTATTCTCTCCTGAAGTTTTGTCTACAACTTTTTCCCAATTTTGGTTATCTTTGGAAACTTCAATATAATATTGGTAGTATCGGTCATCCAGATCATAAAGGAGGAGGTCTACATTGTTAATTGTGTAAACTTTATCCAGTTCAATTGTGATCGGCTGTTTAATTGAAAAACCCGCACTGGTGAATCCGGTACCGGTATTATAATTAAATGAGTCTCCATCAATAATGAAATTAGGATAATTCGGCTGGGAAATAACTTTGGCCCCTGCGGAAGCTAATGCTACGTCGGTAGCGGGCTTTGGCGCATTTGTTGCATAGTAGGCATTTAATTCAACAACATTCAAATAATAATGAATTGAATTTTTTGTCCCAACCACTCTTATGTATTTAACCTGTTTATCTCCAATATAATTATTTTGCCAAGATCTGTTTTCTCCTGAAGTTTTATCTATTACCCTCTCCCAACTCTGATTGTCCTTGGAAACCTCAACAAAATATTGATAATAACGATCATCCAAATCCCAAAGGAGGAGATCTATATTGTTAATTGTGTAAATCCTGTCCAATTCGATTGTAATCGGTTCCTTGCCTGCCGCTGAAGAGACTGTAAACCCATCCCTGTTGCTGTAATTGAACGTATTGCCATCAATTAAATATTTTGAGTATTTATTAAGTGTAGTAATTATTTTTGCCCCCTTTGAAGCCAATGCCACATCAGAGGTCGCTTTTGGTGCGGTAGTTTGATAATAAGCTTTTACCTCAACCACATGGAACCAGCTGGATGCGGAGCCATTTGTTCCCACTATTTTTATGTATTTTACATCCATATCCGGAATATTTAAAAACTGCCAAGAGCGATTTTCTCCTGAAGTTCTATCTACAACTTTTGCCCAATTCTGATTATCCTGTGATACCTCTACATAATACTGATAATAACGATCGTCTAAATCCCAAAGGAGGAGATCCAATTGATTGATGTTATATACCTGATCCAATTCAATAACAATTGGATTATTGTTGTAGGCATAAGTAAAACCGTTTTTGGCATCGTAGTTTACTATGTCACCGTCAATAATACTGCTTGGATTTGTACCGGAAAGAGTTATTGCCCCTTTTGAAGATAATGCCACATCTGCTGATGGTTTTGGCGAAATTGACTGAGTTTTGTTATAAGCCTTGAGCTCCACAACATGGAACCAGCTGGATACGGAGTTATGAGTCCCAACGATTTTGATGTACTTAACATCATTACTTCCAATATCAAGATATTGCCAAGAGCGATTTTCTCCTGAAGTTCTATCTACAACCCTATCCCAATTCAAATTATCCTGTGATACCTCTACATAATACTGATAATAACGATCGTCTAAATCCCAAAGGAGGAGATCGAGTTGATTGATGTTATAGATCTGATCCAATTCTACGATAAGAGCATTATTATTATAATGATATGTGAATCCCTCTGTAGTTGAATAATTGTTTATGTTTCCGTCTATGATACTGGCAGGGTTGGTGCCGGCAAGAGTTTTTGCTCCTTTTGAAGATAGCGCCACATCTGCCGATGGTTTTGGATAATTGCCTATGGTTATAATTTCTTTGCCGGCTACTCCGCTACCTGCAATCTGTGAGCCGTTAATTTCGACGTTGCTGTAAGGTAGTATTGTTAGCCAATATTTTGTACTAGCGCTTAAGTTTTGTACTCCGAATACACCACCTTTAATTGTATCGGCGGTATTACAAAATACGTCTCTTTTGGCGGTCTGGCTTGGAATTTTAATGTAATTACCATCAGAATATTCGTAATCTAAAATTACACAAATCTTATCGGCGTATCCGTTTAATGAATAAGTGCCGTAAATCCTATTATCAGTTTTATTGAATGAATCGAGTATGACTGAAGTCGTATCTTTTGTGCCTTTAACTGTAACCGAGTTTACTGATTGAATGTCGTAAGTATCGAACCCGGAACCTGAATCAAACCCTTTATGGCTGACTCCCATGTTAAAATCGATATAACTGTGATCAGTGATTGAATCAAGTAATTCAATATTAGCTGTTGCCGGATATGAACCTAAAATGTCACGATCGGCTTTGGGGAAAGTGTAGTACAAAAGTTTGTGCCCCGGCTCCGATCTATATATGTTGATACATTGTGAAGGTGGGTTTAACATGCCAGTTGTTGCGATTGACATGCATGCTTCATGCTTTAAAATCCCTTTTCCTGTTATATCCCCACTGGCAATAGCGCTTTGGCCCATTACCAATAGTAGGATTAGCGCGAATAAAATGGTACTGAAATGTCTGCTAATTGCTTTCATATCTTTTTGTTAAGGTTATATAGTATTAATAATTTTATTAGGTATTTTAGGATAATGCTTTTTTAAAATAGAGCAAATAAATTTTCATTAAAATATCTTACTCCTATTTACATATTTAATCTTTTATATCTTAATATGAGTATACTGATTAATTGAAGTGAAAAATCAGGATAGCCAATTTGATGACTTAAAATGATAAAGATAAGTAAAACTGGCAAAAATTGTTTTAAATATGGTATAATTATGTGATTGGCTAGTTTTAGATTTGTAAGGCATTTGAATGATTAAGATTATTGAAAAAAAAGGCGTAATAATTGTGAGCATAATCCTGCTTAGCCTGAGCTCTGTTATGCCGGCTGCCGCAATTGCTCAAATGGCAGACACAAGCCTTATCAAAAGTAGTTACCAAGAGGAATCGATGTTTTTTGAGAATGAGGAGGCCAAGGTTAAGGCTGAAACAGGCTTGCAGGATCCAAGTGAGACTCCCCTGCCTTTAACTAAAAGTGAGGCTTTGTTGGAAAAACTTAGCGATCAGCTTGGCGCGACCGAGTCAACTTACTCCCGCCTGAGCTCAAATATTGAAAATGCGCAGGATAAACTTTGGGATACGGGGCGGAAAGTTAAGACGCTGAATGGGCAGCTGGAGATTCTTTCGGGTGAAATTGAGATGTCGGAAAATAAAGTTATTAGTGTGAGAACTCAGATTTCGCAGCTGGAACTTGATTTGAGGGATATGTTTGAGGAAATTGAGATTAAAACGATTGAAGTGGAGGATTTGAGGCGGATGCTGAAGGATTATTTGCAGTTAATCTATTATAAGAAGAATCTTTATTATACCGATGCTGATAATGGGCTGCGTGTGATGAAGCTGCTTTTGGCTGATGCCAGTGTGTCGGAGTCACTTAGAGAAGGGAGATATATTGCTTTGATGGAGATGCAGGGTGAGAAGATTTTTGATGAGCTGAGTAAATCCAAGGAAATGCTGGATGTGAGGCTTAAGGAATATGATGATAAAAGGCTTAAACTAGCGGGGCTTAATGATCAGCTGACTTTGGAGCATAATATGCTGATGGAGCAAAAGATGGCGAAGGATGAGCTGTATAATACTACTAAAGGGCAAGAGGATCTGTATAAGCAGCTGCTTGTGTATGCGAAAATTGAGCAGCAACAAGTGCTTGAGGAAATTAAGAGTCTGGAGACGAATGTGGAATATATTAAGGAGAAACTGAATACTTTTGATGATGATGAAATTGATAGATTGGAAAAAGACGTAAATGAGCTGATTAAGAAAAATTATTTGGTTGGAGTGACTGCCGGGGATATTGCTAATTTGCCGCAATTCAGTTGGCCTGTTAGGCCTACTCGTGGTTTGTCCGCTTACTTTTTGGATGGCGGATATGAGAAGCATTTTGGCATGAAGCATTTTGCGATTGATATTCCTGTGCCTCAGGGTACTCCTATACATGCGCCGGCGCCGGGTGTTGTGACCAGTATTGTGGATAATGGTTTTGGTTATAGTTATATTATTGTCGCTCATAAAGAGGAATTTGCTTCACTTTACGGGCATGTTTATGGATTTAATGTTAAGAAAGGCGATGTTGTGCATCGTGGAGATATTTTGGGTCTGACCGGAGGCGTGCCCGGGACTAAAGGTGCGGGTCTTATTACGACCGGGGCTCATTTGCATTTTGAGGTGTTTAAGGGTGGCAAGCAGGTTGATCCTCTCCTCTTTATGCCTCTGCGCTATATTCCTCTTAAATCTCTACCTAAAAAATATTACGAATTGTTAGATATGGAGCAGGAAAATCTTAAGGAAATGGAAGCTTCGACCATGATTGAATC
>JAHJTR010000236.1 GCA_018829865.1 Patescibacteria group bacterium
CAAAATACCACAAAGAATATCTCTATTAAGCCATATCTTTAATTTATTTACTCACACCCCTTATTAATCCTCACCCCAAAAGTTCGCTCATCAACAGGACTACTCACATCAACATATAACCGATATTTTTGCAGCACAGTCCAAAAATTAGAAGGACCACTAGCACCCCAATCAAACTGAGTATCTTTAGCCCCTATACTCCCCTTCAGTTGACCCCACGCAGTAAATTGCACCCGCGCAATCTTACCCTTAAGATTTTTATTGGTATATACAGCCTTCATAACATCAAACAATGTTCTTTTAGCCTTATAACAACTATCAATTTGGCCATTCCCAACATTTATCAGTATTTCAAAAGGTGGTTTTGAATCTGATTTTGCCATCTTTTCATCCAAGGTCCAAATTGTCACATCAAACGCACCTATCTTATTAATCTCACGTTCAATCACTTCAACATCGCTAAGGTTAGTAACCGATTCCACCTCCGCTATTGATTCTTTAGTTTCAACCTTCTTTACCACCGACACAGATTTTGTAGGTTCAGATGGACAAATTAAACGCACCAAAAAAACCTAAGAAGTAAAAAAATATGCACCCATTTTAAGCAATTTAAGCCTAAATAATTAGGTTTTCCAACGCTATAAAAAAGAAAAGCACATATAATTACAAGTATTTTGAAAACAGAATAAGTGCAGTAAGCGATAAACGGAGTTTATTGACGCTATAAAAAAGCGCGCAATAAGTAATAATTTAGGTTCTCTCACACTAAAAAAAAGAAAATAAATTAGCTTTAATAACGACTAATTTATTTAAACACCAACTAACATTTTTCCAAGCCATCGTATAGTCTACTCCTACTAGCGTTATAATCGTTACTATTAACACAATATACTTATATCGAAGTATACATTTGGCTATTATATATATTAGCCAAAAGGGATTTGTATACTTTAAAAGAACCGCTTTTTTTGATAATATTTTTTTATTTGTCTTAGTGAATAGACATTTAAAATCTTCTTCATTCATATTATCTAATCTACCTAAAACATAGTCTAAATCCTGTAACACCATATCCAATGAGCGTCCCACACGAATATAAACATCATTAGAAAAAGCATTTGCATAAACAGGATATCTTTCCGGATTAACACCATCGCTCATCCATGGATTCTTGCCCAATTTTTTTAAATATTTTTCTAAAGCACCATATCGTCGATTTAATTGAGATCGTTGTTTTTTTATCTCATCTAAGTTTCTAACTAAGTCTGGCATATAGTGATCTCTTGATTCAGAGAGTAAATCATTATAAATATTGCATCTATCAGAAAAATTTTTGATATCTTTTTTTATATTCTGAAAATCCATTTATTTAATGTATTTATCTAATAAACGCATAAGCAAACTTGCCAACGCCAAATATTCCAAACAAAGATTTGAATCATCAATAATAACATTTTCATGAGCCTTTCTATTTCTCAAGGCAACTATACCCTTGAAAAGATATTGTAAACCACGTTGCTCATCTTTTTCTTCTATACTTTTAAGATTATTAAACTTAATAATTGGTTCCTGCTCACTAAAATCAAATGCACGATGCATTAATTTATCACCATCATATTTTCTCTCAGTTTTTGAATTAACATAATCTTTAAGTCTTTTAATGACTTGCTTAAAAGCAGATTCTACAGCGTCAACATAGTGTTTTGATTGAAAACGTTTATAGGATACTTTCTTAATATCCTGATGAATATCATCCCAAAAAAAATTACTTTTATAATATGTCTGAATTGGAAATTCACCACAAAGGAATTCATATGCTATTAAAAAATTAGCTTCATCTTCATCATGCGGCATTTGAGATATAAGTAGATCATAATATTCACTAAAGGCATCTAATAATGATTCAACTGATAATAAACCAATATAGTTATTTTTTTCGGGATTACTGTTTATTAGTTTATCAATATCTTTATTATATAATTCATAGGCTCTATTTAATTTATACTCATATTCACCGCCATCACCTGAAAAAGAAATCATTCTATTTTTAAGGACATTTTCATAAACCAACAAATTTTTTATTGCAGTTAAATAAGTTACACTTTCAATATCCTTTATTGGATGTTTTAGATTTTTTTTAAAAATCATCTTTTTTAATTAAATAATAATTTTTCTAATTAAGCACATACATCTCAATACTCTTACTCATCTGAGCCTTCGAGCATTGCAGATAAATAGTAGTCGTCGTAATTTTAAAGTACCCCATCATTTTTGACAACGTGTAAATATCACAGCCTTCTTCAAGCATGAGAATTGAATAAGAATACCAACAAAGCTCAATCAACACACTACTTCCTTCTCCGCCTCCTCCAATAATAATACCCACCCCCAACTGCACCCACAGCAAGAACCGCTCCCCCACCCCCACCATCATCTTCTGTAGTCGCTGAGTCACCTTGCAATGTCGGCACCGAAACCAAAGTATCTTTAAAAACAGATACCACTTCCGATTCAGGTGTTGGAGTAGAACTAACCACTACCTCTAAAACAGGCTCTGGCATCACACTAGGCATCGGTTCCACAGTTGGTACAGATATTGGACTAGGTTTAACAGTCGCCGCTACAACCGGCATTAAAACCACTTTAGGAGTTGCCGTTACAATTGGCTCAGGTATTGGGGTAGACTCAGGCATCACTACCAAAATAGGAGTCGGAGTCGGAGTCGGAGTAATTACAGGTGTCGATACAACAGTAGGCCTAGGTGTCGAAACACTGACAGGCGCCACATAACTATTATGACAATGCCTAGCATCTTCTATCTCCCCCCATTTTGCACAATTTGTCCTACAATAATGACAACCATCAGCCGCCGTTCGCCCAGGATGAGCAAATACACTCTCACTTAAAAAAATCGTAAACACCAAAAAAGATAAAACCACAACTTCTAGTATAACCAATAATGTTTTTTTCATATTTAATAATTAATATTATTTTATCTAGTAATTATATAACATTTTCATATTTTTTCCAAGCAAGCACCAACAAAAAGCCCTCAATCGCAACAACCCGGGGCCCCCACAAAATGAGAAGAGAGCGAAGCGAACGTATTTTGTGGGGAGAGGAGGAGCCGCGTAGCGATCTTAAAAAATCCCGACGGGATTTTTTAAGGTTAGCGCAGCGCGCTCCGACGAGCGAGCGGAAGCCAGCAGAACGCTGTGAGCGCAGCGAACAGGATTCTACTGAGCTGAGCAGTATTTTGTGGGGAGAGGAGGAAGTCGCGAAACCTGAAGAAGCATCCGAAGGATGATTCGAAAGGTGAAGCGAACTTCCGACGAGGAGCAATCGTAAATCGAAAGAATCCTTCTCTCTTCGATTGTAGACGCAACCAAAGCCATTGCCACCAAAAACTAGGGGTCCCCATGAAATGCGAGCGGAAGCCTTCGGAATGCTGTGAGCGAAGCGAACAGGATACCGAAGAGCTGAGCAGTATTTCATGGGGGGAGGAGGAGCAATCGGAAATCGAAAGAATCCCGAAAGGGATTCTGTAGATTGGAGACTTGCTCCGACGTGGTGCCGCGGGGCGGAATTGAACCACCGACACGAGGATTTTCAGTCCACTGCTCTACCACTGAGCTACCGCGGCAAAAAATTCATAAAAAACTCTACCCTACTCAAGAAATATATTCAACTACTTATCCAAACATGCTTTTCTAGAAAGAGCAATTCTTCCATTTGCTTCAGCACTTAATATTTTAACTTTAAATATATCACCCTCTTTTACTACATCCTCAACTTTACCAACTCTCTCATTAGCCAATTCTGATATATGAACCATACCCACTTTATCAGGGCCAATTTCCACCAAAGCTCCAAATTCCAATATTTTTACAACTTTACCCTCAACAATTTCTCCTACTACGGGCACATAAGCAATTTGCTTTATCCTTTCAGCAGCTAAATTACCACTTTCTTGATTATCAGCCGTAATAGTAACCACTCCATCATCATTTATATCTATTTCAACACCAAAATCTGCAGTAATCTTTTGAATTGTCTCTCCTCCTTTACCAATAATTGCTCCAATCATATCCGGATCAACCTTTAAAGACATCAATAACGGAGCATATTTAGAAAGATTTTCTCTCGGCTTCGAAATAGCCTTAAGCATTTCCTCTAAAATATAAGCCCTACCACTTCCGGCCTGCTTCATTACTGTTTTTAGCAAATCAATAGATAACCCCTTCAACTTAGTATCCATCTGTAAAGCCGTTAATCCATTTTCAGAGCCGGCCACCTTAAAATCCAAATCACCCAAAAAATCCTCCTGTGCCTGAATATCGCTAAGCACTTTATATTCACCTTTTTCTTCGCTAGATATAAGTCCCATAGCAATCCCCGTTACAGGAGATTTAATAGGCACTCCGGCATCCATCAAACTCAATGTTGAACCGCAAACAGACCCCATCGAACTGCTACCATTACAAGACATAGTCTCAGAAACAAGGTAAAGAGTATAAGGAAAATCAGCTTCGGAAGGTATCACAGGAGCCAGTGCTCTTTCAGCCAAAAATCCATGACCTATTTCTCTCCGACCAACACCTCTAAGAAATTTAACTTCACCTGTAGCATAAGGCGGAAAATAATAATGATGCATAAATCTCTTTTTATAGTCCATGCTCATCTCATCAACAACCATTTGATCTTGAGGCCCACCTAAAGTAGTTGTAGTTAAAATCTGAGTCTCACCTCTATTAAATAATCCCGATCCATGAGTCCGTGGAAGTATCCCAACATCACAGTGAACATTTCTAACCTCATCCAATTTTCTATTATCAAGTCTCCTATCTCCATTCAAAACATTATTTCTCATCTTCTTTTTAAACGCATCTTTCATACTATTGGCAATATCAACTTTCAACCACTCACCTGATTCCAATTTATCAGCAAATTTCTCTTCCAATGAGCTTGAAAGTTCATCCCATTTAGAATAAAAACCAACTTTATCCAAACCATAAAACTCATCCACAATAGCATCCGTTACTTCCTGGTCAATGGCTTGCTCTACACCTTCAGACAACTTAAATACCTCATAATCTAATGCAGTTATCTCCAATTGAGATAATAATTGATTCTGAAGATCACAGATCTCTTTTATATGCTTATGAGCAAAATCAAACGCATCGAGTACAATATCTTCTGCCAACTCTTTAGCCCCGGCCTCAACCATAGTCACTGCCTCAGAAGTACCTGCAATTACCAAATCCAAACTACCCTTTTCTATCTGTTCATATGTAGGATTTAAAATATATTCACCATTATCATAACCAACTCTCACAGAAGCACATGGCCCCTCAAAAGGCATACCCGATAACTTCAGCGCCAAAGAAGCCCCAATTATAGCAAAAGTTCCCAAATCACATTCAGCTTCAGTAGATAAAACAGTACATATAATTTGTACTTCATTTTTAATACCCTTTGGAAACATTGGTCTAATCGGTCGATCAATCAATCTTGAAGTCAAAATCGCATTATCAGAAGGCCTGCCTTCTCTCTTAATAAATTTGCTACCCTTAATCTTACCCGCAGCATAAAATTTTTCCTGAAAATCAACAGACAATGGAAAATAATCAATTCCATCTCTAGCCCCGCTCATACATGCAGTAACCAAAACAATATTATCACCCCATTGAATTTCACAAGATCCACCGGCCATTGTTGCCAGTTTCCCAGTCCTCAAAGTAAGTTCCTTACCCGCAAACTGCATTGATGTCATTTTTTCCATAATTCTATTTTTTTATATAAACATTTTTTCATTCGAACCACCTCTTCAAAAAAAGGGGGGATTTAATCATAACCACTCCATATTTATTTCCTAATATTGAGTTTACCAATCAAATCCTCATATGATTTCTTGTCTTTTTTCTTCAAGAAATCCAACAATTTTCTTCTCCTACCAACTAATTTTAGCAAACCTGTTTTTGAATGATTATCCTTTGGATGAGTCTCCAAATGAACCGTTAACTCAGTGATTCTCTCAGTAAGAACAGCTACCTGTACTTCCGGAGATCCAGTATCCTTAGCATGCCGGCCATTTTTCTCAATAACAGCCTTTTTTTTGTCTCTCTTCATCGTTTTATAAAATATTAAATAGAAATTAATGCGAGAGTAATAGTATCAAAACATTATTTATTAATCAAGCCACGTTTTTAGCTTTATAGCCAATTTTTTTTCTTAAAAAACAGTAACATGCCCCCGGCAATACACATCATAAACATCAAAATCAACAAAAAAGTCCATTGATGCCCACCGGCCTGCTGCCCAAATGGTAAATTCAGATTCATACCATAAGCACCTGTTATCACAGTCATAGGCATCATAATCACCGAAAACATCGTCAAAATCTTGATTATATTATTTGTATTATGCGAAATTATCGATTCATTAATCTCCTGAACCGAAACAACTAACTCCTTCAAATTCTCCAAATTCGCCCATATTTTCTCAATTTTATCCACAACATTATCAAAGTAAATCTCCAAATTTGCAGGCAAAAATCTAGTATGTTTATGCTCCAACTGAGCAATAACCTGCCGCTGAGGAGCTATAGCCCTCCTTAAAGTTATAATATCTTTTTTAAGAAGCAAAACATCTTTCAATTTATCTCTCTGATTCTCTTGTTTTAACGCAAACAATTCCTTTTCAATTCCCTGCACCCCTAATTCCAACTGATCAACCATCGGAAATACATTATCAAAAGCCCGATCAAGCATTTCATAAAGCAAATAACCAGTCCCCTTACCCATCAGCTCTTTTTTAACTTTTAAGCTCTCCTTGCATTTTTCAAAATATTCCTTAAAAACTTCCGATTTACCCTCATGAATAGTTATCACATAATTCTGACTAATGAAAATGTCGACCTCTTCTATGTCAACATGTTTATATTTCTTATCAATAATCGGTAAATGAAGCACCATAAATAAATATCTCGGATACTCATCAATCTTTGAACGTTGATTTTCAGACATTATATCTTCAACATCCAAATGATGAAACTTGTAGCGCCTAGCCAGATCCTCAAGCATTTCATCCGTCGGATTAACCAAGTTAATCCACGAAACATTTTTATGTTTTATGGTTTCTATTGAATGCATTTCTTGTATTTATTTTTTTTAAAATTAACTTTTCACCTTATAAAAGTCAAATTTTAAATACAATTTTCATTAAAATTCTTGATAAATTTCCCACAATTTCCTATAAAATTATAAAGCAAAACACATAAATAAAAAAATATCGCACAAATAGAATACAAACAATTAATATCCGAAGCTTGGATTTTCACACAACAAAACAAGAAAATGATCATGTGGTTTGCATTCGTGCCATCATTTCTAACCATTCTGGTCGGTTCTTTTTATGTAGCATATCAAATAATGTCGTTTCGAAGTTCCCATCTATTTCTCAATGAAAAAAAACAATTCATTACCCAACTTTTTGATTTTATTTTCGGATTTTTTAAAAATAATCCCACGATCACGCTTATTCTTCTAATAGTAGCAGGTATCGTTATTCTGTTTTATATGCTCCTACCAACAATGCTTGAAGGAGGATTAATCCAAATGATTGCTCGCAAATACAACAAGCAACAACCCCGCATCATTGACGGCATAGGATATGGATTTGCCAGTTTTTTGCCATTATTGGAATATCATGCAATATCAAAATCATTCAGCGTTTTTACGGTCATAACCACAGGCGCTCTTTTTTTAAGAAACACCGAAATCGAAACATTTCAGCTACTTTCAATCCCCATGGTTTTTATCGGTCTGGTAGGCTTAATTATGACTATATTATTCACTTATACAGATTTTTTCATTGTAATCGACAAAGAAGATATTTTTAAATCAATTAGCAAAAGTTGCTCACTCGTTCTTACCAATTGGCATCACACATTTTTGATAATGATCTTAATGATTATAATAAGTATCAGAATCCTCATAAATATTCTGTTGGTTTTAATAATTCCCGCAATAATTATGATTTCAGGAGCCATAATAGCAGCATTCACAATGGCCAAAATAGGTATTATTGTAGGAGTTATAATCGGAATAGTAGCTCTAGTAATCGCTTCATATTTCACAGCAATTATCCATGTTTTTGCAGATGCCGTATGGACATTTACCTTTCTTGAATTAACAAAAGAAGAACAATTAAATGCCAGAGAAAAACAATCTGCGCAATAAAACTGAAATATAGACTAAAAAGACACCAGCCTCTTGAAAGAAAGGCTTATTTATGATAGAATTAACAGATTTATAAATAATTTTCCAAAAATATGAAAAAAAGAAACCCCTTCAAAGTAAGAAAAATTAATCAAAACAGGTTAACAACCAACGCAAAAAAGATGGGCCTAAGCCTAACTTTTTTAGTACTGGGCTTTGCACTTGCTATTGGCATCAATCAAGCTTTAGCAGCCCCTACTGCAACTCCTCCAAACAGCAATGTAACACC
>JAHJTR010000237.1 GCA_018829865.1 Patescibacteria group bacterium
ATAGAGATTAAAGTAATTTGTGGATAATGAGGGTATGTTAGGGGGACGGACGGATTAAAGAAATGGAGCCCGATACAATCGCGCTCCATCTATAGCCCGATACAATCCCGAGAAATCCCCGGGGAAAAAGTACATAATACATTTTTCTGTATCGTATGTTTGATGTATTTTTGCTTTAAAATATAGCAAAAATGGCTTGAATAGTGTATAATTAGAAATGAATTTAAAATAAAAAGTATGAAAGCGAAAAAATTTATTGGTATTTTAAAAAAAGATAAAAAGCTTGCTAGAAATATTAAATTAGCATCGATTGATGGGGCAGGATTAACGAAGTATTTGGCTTATTTATCTTCTCCTTGGCGAATTGCTTTTAATAATCTTGTGGCGGGTATTTTTTATGGCTTTGGTTTTTTAATTGGAGCTGCCGTGTTGGTGGGTGTTATTGGTTATTTTGTGAAAAATTTTCTTGTTCAAATACCTTTTGTTGGTGATTCGATTGAAGTTATTTACAATTGGATGAATGCGCAGATTGATGTTTATAAATCGGCTCAATAGGATTTTTTTTGGCCTCTTATCTGCCATTGATAATTGAACGAATCTCTTTTTTTGCTGCGGCCATTTGTGCATCATAATTTTGCTTGAAATCTTCTTCGGTATTTTCTACCACAATGTCGGGGGTGATGCCTATTTTGTCGATTGTGTTTTCGTTTGGAGTTAGCCACTTTGCTATGGTCAGTTTGAATTCACTGTTGTCTTCGTAGATGAAAAGTTTTTGAACGGTTCCTTTGCCATAGGTGGTTTCTCCGACGATTGTTGCGATTTTATGATCTTTTAGTGCTCCGGCAAGTATTTCGGAGGCTGAAGCACTGCCTTTGTTAACAAGTACAACCAGTGGATACTCTCCTAAATTTCCGGGTCCTTGCGAAAAGAAAATGCTGGTTTCGCCGTTGTTGTTTTCCATTAGAGTAATTGTGTCTCCAATAGGAATAAAATATGAAGAAATTGCGTTGGCGACTCCTAAAATACCTCCACTATTGTTCCTTAGATCAATAATAATTCCGTTAGGTCTTTTTTTATTTATTTGTTCGGCAATACCCATGAATTCTTCATCTGCATCATTTTTGAAGAGAGAAATGTCGATTATTGCAATATCATCTTCGAATCTGAGATTAACTGATTGAATGTCTATTTTTGCCCTTGTGACTTTGTAGATGCTTTCTCCGTAGCCTTCTCGGTAAATTGTTAATTCAACAACCGTGCCGGCTAGACCTCTGATTAGAGATGCCGCTTTTGAGGAGCTCATGTTTTCGGTACTGATGCCGTCGATTTTCATGATGATGTCGTTTGTTTTTAATCCGGCCTTTTCTGCGGGCTTTCCTCTTAAAGGGCTGATTATAACAATTCTATTGTCTTTGTGGGCGATTTCGGCTCCTATTCCTTCAAAATCACTACTCAAAATTGTTGTGGTAGTTAAATCGTCATCACTTGGTGAGGTAAAAACCGTGTAGGGATCGTCAACTTCTTTTAACATGCCCTGAATTGCCTTGTACATCATGTCTTCTTGATTGATTTCGTCATTATTTATGTAATTTCGGAGGACGTTTTGATAAACATGCAGGAACATATCGAGTTTTGGTACACTTTCATCATCGACGGTTATTTCGATTTCATTACTATTCGTTGTACTGTCAAAAAGTTCTTGAGCCAATGCTATTCGATCCTTGTTAATCGCGTAGACTAATTTGACGGCATTTGTTTTTGAAAGTGGTTTATATGGAAAGAAAAATCCGTTTTCGTCGAGTTTAATTAACTCTATTTCAAGGGCTTTTTGTAAAAGAGGTGCCATCCATGACTCGGGATCGATATTTCTAATTGTCCAATTGTCTTGGTTAATATATTTGGGAATATGAATTCCTTCGGCACGCATTAACATTTGTAGTCCTTCGAGGAAGGCGATCGGTTTTTTTGGGTTAAAATCCTTGGTTTCGGGGTTTAGGTCGGTAATGTCGAATTCGATTGATTTGTAGATATATAATGCGCGGGAGTTTAATTTGTCGATGTCATTGATAAATATTTCATCTATGATTTTTTCTTGTGAATCGGGGTGGATACCTATGTTTCGAACAACCATTTCTGTGAATTCTGCTTTAGTGATTGTATCTTCCGGATTAAATCGTTCGCTTGGTGCGGGCGTAATTACATTCATTCTTTCAAGATTCTCGATGATTTGATAAAGCGGATGGCGCTTTGTGACATCAAAAAATTCAGCGTTAGCTTGTTTTAGAGGAGTGATCAAGCCTATGGCAATGATTGAGACTGTTAAAAATGTATTTAGCTTATTCATATGTTTGACTTTTTAAAGGTAAATTGTGTTGGTATTATATTGAAGTGGAAGTGCAAAGGGAAGATGCTTTTTAATGAGGGGAAAATGGCTGAATATGTGGAATTATAGCGACGAATATGTTATAATTATAAGAAATTTTAAGAACTCTTGATGGAAATAAA
>JAHJTR010000238.1 GCA_018829865.1 Patescibacteria group bacterium
CGGCCCTCCGCAGCCGCAGCCCAGCCGCCCAGCTCGGCCAGGGTTGCCGGCCAGAGGGGCGGCTCGGCTGCGGCTGACCGCCCCACCGCCGCGCCCGATCTAACCCTTGCGGGTTAGCCCGGCCGCGTCGCCCGCCCGCCATAGGCGGGCCGGTTCGTGGGGCTCTCCGGGCCGCCTTTATCCCCGCCCCTGCGCGGCCGCGCGCCCCCCTTGCCGCCGTTGGCGGCAAGGCCCGCGCAAACGACCGCGGCCTTGCCAGAACTTTGGGGTATTAAATTATATTATGCCAAAAGAAATTTTCGAAGCGCCACGTCAGACGGTTACCTGGAATTTTTAGCGGGAGCGGCAGGTTAGGTTAGTCGTCAGTTAGGGCGGGTTCAATAACTGGAAATTCCGTCGGCGGTTCAATGAAGTATAGGGATATGTTAATCGCGTAAATACATTTAACATAAATCGGAGAGGATATCGCAAAATCGGTAAAACTTTAACTATCTCGGCAAGAAAAGGGCCAAGGTGCCAGTAAACTGAAGAAATTATGCGTCCCCATAAATGTTTTTCCATGGTTTTACGAACTTCTCGCAATTGCCATACTACGGGGTGATTGGCGTCCTCAAACACGGCAGTTGCTACGAAACAATGTCTAAAAACATGACTGCCAATAAGGCTTAACTTTTGTGAATATGTTAGGAGATCAGTTTTGCCAAGTATAACCGGTCCATGATTAGCGGTAAAGACAATTCGAAGCGGAATTATTAATGGGTTTTCGTCGACTTTAATCTTCGCTTTGCATTTAGAGCAACTCCGATCGTTATTTAAAAGAATATCGCATTCAAAGCACCTGTAGCCAAGCAACGTCTGAATTTTTATCCAGCATGATTGAAGCTCATTTAAAGTCTCGTTCTTGACAAAGCTCTGTATGGTAATAAGTAATCCCATGAGGAGGTGAATTTTATATGGTGAATTCTGAAATGATTTAGTCTTTGTTAAATTATCATAATCGAAAGTAGTAATGCTTCCTGATGAAATGGGGTCAATTTTGATGTGTTTTATTCCGCTATACTCATACCGATTATAAATTGAATGCAAACAGTCAGTTAATTGACTGGTTTGGAGTTCGACAAAGGGAAGCGTTCTGGTTAATTTTTCAATCTTTCCCAACTCGTTTAAAATATAAAAACAGTTTTTTATTGAGTCAAGGCGAAGCATTAACTCAAGAATGTTCCAACCGAAAGCTGTGAGATGCGTTTCCCAAGTTTTTTGAATCTTCGCATCATTTAAAATCCGAACTGTCGGAAAGATGTGGGAAAATATCACAACATTATCTGTTATGGTTTTTGCGTGCACTTGGTTGATTGTGTGGCACGCTTCAGTCAATTGTTCTCCTGAAATTACTTTTTTGGAAATCTGGTAAAGTATGTTTAGCTGATTTAATTTTGAATTGTTAAGCAGAAATTGCACTGGCTCCGAGGCTTCTGGTGGTTCCTCTTTAAGTTCTTCAAGACGATTATCAATGGATTTGATTGTTGCTGCAATTTCGTGCTTGGCTTCAATGGATGCCACATATTCTTTCTGCATAACTTCAGCAAGATGTGCGTTTTGAATGTTCTCTAAAATCTGGTTGGTCTTATTTGTGTTAAGGACTACAGCTAGAAGCCCTAAGTCTTCAAGATCTCTTCTAAAACTCATAATCTCTCCGATTTAAAGAGTGTGCCCGGTAAATATCAAAACTTATGGCGTTAATATGGATGCTTCGCCCTCTTTGTTTTTGGCTTCGGCTACCCACGCAAAATATAAATCAATGCCATTCACCCTGACCGGACCAGACACGGAGTCTTTTCCGGCTTCAATTTTAAACAGCTTTAAAAACTTTGCATAATCCTCAAAATGTTTATACGTCGGGCTGAAAGAATCGACCAACATTAAGGCGGTTTTTGAATTAAACCGTTCTGCTTCAATTAATGCAGAAGCGGTGCGATGTAAAAGTTGGTATCTAATTTTAGCCTGAAAAACATGCTCTTGTTTTAAATTTAGTGTTTCCAATAGAAAATCAATCCGTTTTTGGTTTGGTTTCTTTAGATTGTTAATTAATTCTCCAAAATCTTCCGATTCTTTACCTTCAACCATTATTACAATCAGGCCTTCTAATCCCTTGGCTAAAACAAAAAGATCGTTTTGGGAGCCTTGTCTGCCTTGAGGAACTATTTGCACCTTATATTCAGGAAATGCTATTAAAAATACTAACTCTTGAAAAGGTTTTATACCGGAATTCTCTAGTATGATTTTAACTTTTTTTGGAAACCCATCGGCCTTCCACCATAAAGTAGCTAATTCACAGGCGGATTTTCCCTTTTTCCATTGTTTATTCGGGTTAACCACTAAGTTCCTCCAATCGTTTAGCGTATCCATAGATGTAAAAAAAGTTTTCATATTACCTCCTGCGTAAGCAGAACTGGCAAAGAGATTTACGGATAAGGTTAATGTCAAGAAAAAATGAACCATTGTTTTTTATTCTCAGCCTTGCTTAATTTGTGCTTCAAAGTATAATACAAAAATTGGTAAAGCGTTTTGTGTTTGCATAAAATGCTAGACCAAACCAATCTGCCCCCAGTGTCGCAAAAGTACAATTCCCTCTTTTCCCCCCTCGTCGGGGCCTTCCCCCCCTCCGCTCCTTGAGTGTCGCAAAACTATAAGTTTTGCGACACTCGGAGGGTAGGGCGGGGGGCAGACTGTACAAAAGCCTTAGATTCTAAGGCTTTTGTACAGGGTCGGCCATACAAAGTCCAACGCCAGGCGAAAAAGCAAAAACCAGATTTCACAGGGAAAACCTGGAAAACATCGACCGGCA
>JAHJTR010000239.1 GCA_018829865.1 Patescibacteria group bacterium
ATGATTATACATGAGCCTAACCTCCTTGTGTTTTCAATGGTTTTTGGCTTCCACCAAAACCATTATAGGATATGGTTAGGCTTTTTCAATTTCTAATTTGGACACGTATGTTGCGGGGTTTGTAAACGGCATTCCGCTTTTGTTTGTGGAATGCAAAAATATTCATAAAGATCTTAAGAACGCCTACGAAAGAAATTTTGCTGATTATAAAGATACTATCCCGCACTTCTTCCATCACAACGCAATCGTCATGCTCGCCAATGGCGCAAAAGCCAAAGTCGGCACCATCACTGCTGGTTATGAGCATTTTCATGAGTGGAAGCGCTTGTCAGAATCCGATCATGGTGTGGTGGACATGGAAACTCTTTTGAAAGGTGTTTGCGACAAAAAAAATTTCATGGATATCTTTGAAAACTTCATTATCTACGACGATTCTATCGGCAAACAAATAAAAGTGTTGGTCAAAAATCACCAGTATCTTGGCGTCAATCAGGTCATCAAAGCCTTGAATGATCCCAATAGAGCCAAAGGAAAACTCGGCGTTTTCTGGCATACGCAAAGTGCTGGCAAAAGTTATTCTATGGTGTTTTTCACTACGAAGGTGCACCGTAAAATCGGCGGTAATTATACTTTCTTAATTTGTACAGATCGTGATGATTTGGATACCCAAATATATAAAACCTTTGCCGGATGCAGTGTTGCTGATAATGACAAAAACCCATGCCGGCCAACCAGTGGAAAACATTTGGCCGAGCTTATGAGTTATCACAAGGCCTATGTATTTACCACGATTCAAAAATTTAATCAGGAAGTAGATCCGGATGAAGGTTATACCAAACGCAATGACATTATTGTGATTACCGATGAAGCGCACCGCACTCAATACGGCACTCTTGCTTTGAATATGCGCAATGCTTTGCCAAATGCCAACTTTATCGGATTTACGGGTACACCGTTATTTAAAGACGATCAAATCACCATGCAGGTTTTTGGTGATTACATTTCCACTTATGATTTCCAGCGGGCGGTAGAAGATAAAGTGACTGTGCCGCTCTATTACGATTCGCGGGGCGATACTCTGGGTGTAGCCACCAATGATATCAATGAGCGTATTGCCGAAAAGTTGGAAGAAATTGAAATTGATGATATCGATGTTAGCCAGCGACTGGAAAAAGAACTCAAACGAGATTATCACATCATCACTGCCAAAAAACGGCTCAATCAAATTGCCAAGGATTTTGTCGATCACTACACCACCTCATGGGAAGCCGGCAAGGCGATGTTTGTGTGTATTGATAAATTAACCTGTGTGCGGATGTATGAATTGATCAGGCAATACTGGGATCAGAAAGCAGAGAAAATAGAAGACTCCTGGAAAATGGCGGCTGGAGAAGAAAAGGATCATCTTTCTAATCAGCTCATCTGGATGAAAGAGACAAAGATGGCGGTAATTGTGAGTGAAGAGCAAGGAGAAGTAGAGAAGTTTAGAAAATGGGGTTTTGATATCACACCGCACCGGCGACTTATTAAGAATGGATTTGAACTCTCCGATGGAACGCGAATTGATGTGGATTCTGCTTTTAAAAGAGAAGAACACCCATTTAGAATTGCGATAATCTGTGCGATGTGGCTCACCGGTTTTAATGTTCCGAGTTTGGCGAATCTTTATTTGGACAAACCGCTTAAAGCCCATACGCTGATGCAGGCGATTGCCCGCGCCAACCGAGTCAACGGCGATAAAAATAACGGTCTTATTATTGATTATTGCGGTATCCTCAAGAATTTACGCAAAGCACTTGCGATCTTTACCGGTACAGGCGATACAGGCAGAACCGGCGGATTGGGGCCGAAAGAGCTTGATCCAACCAAAACCAAAGAAGAATTACTCGAAGACTTAAAACAAGCGATTGACTTGGTAAGTGATTTTCTCAATGAGCGAAAAGCGTCGCTTGATGCAATCATCAACACAAACGGATTTGAGAGAAATAAAGCGATTGTCGCGGCCAAAGAAGCGGTGAACGAAAATGATGAGACCAGAAAGAAGTTCGAGGTGATGTGCCGTGAAGTATTTATTAAATTTAAAGCGTGTCTAACAATCCCCGGCGTGAATGCCTATCGCAATCAATACGGAGCAATAAATATCATCTACAAAAGTCTGCAAAAAGACCGCGATCGAGCAGATATTAGCGATATCATTAAGCAACTGCATGAAGTTATTGATGAGTCGATTACTGTTACGTCCGACAAAGCCAAAGAACCTAACAAGCCGTATGACATAAGTAAAATTGATTTTAGCCGATTGCGGGCAGAATTTGAACACGCTAAAACTAAAAACACAACTGTGCAAAGCCTTAAAAGCGTGATTGAGGAGAAGCTGGAACGACTGATTCAGAGAAATCCGCTCCGGACAGACTTCCAAGAACATTATGAAAAGATAATTGATGAGTATAATAAGGAGAAAGACCGCCAAAATATTGAAGCCACCTTTGAGGCATTATTGAAATTTGTGCAAGAGTTAGACGAGGAAGAAAGTCGAGCAGTGCGAGAGGGGTTGGACGAAGAGACGCTGGCTATTTATGACCTTTTGCTAAAACCAGACTTGAAACCCCAGGAAATCAAAAAGATAAAGAAGATAGCCAAAGAACTGCTGGAAACACTGAAAGAAAAACTTAAGGATCTGTATAAGTGGCAAGACAAGGAGCCAACAAGAGATGAGGTAAAAGTTTTAATTAGAAATTTTCTGTGGGATGAAGCAACTGGCTTGCCCGTAGAGTGTTACACTCAAAACGAAGTAGATAAAAAGACTGAAGATGTTTTTTATCATGTCTACCGGGCATATCCTACAGTACCATCGCCGTATTACTCTTCTGCAGATATTTGATATGTTTTTTATATGGGGCAAGTGCATTTTATCAGCATCAGTCTGTAGATAATCGCGGGAATCCGGGTGGAAACAAGAAGCATTATGAAAGATAAGTGGACTCAAAAACAGAAACAAATTCATGAAGGGCTTTCTTCAATCGGCCAAGAAATAGCCGGGTTTTATGAAGCTGGACTAAGAATTTATTATGGAGATTGTCCTAACGGGTCAAACTTTCTGATGCATGCGGCACGGGAGATCGACGGAGGTTTACGAGATATCTTGGCTGTAGATTTTGTCCCTGCGGAAGAGGAAAAAGACCGGCATAAAAAATCGATACTATTTTCATTAGGAATTAAACAGTTAGAGGGCTTCTCATCAGAATGGTATTCGGTCAGCAGTAAACTTCATAAATTTGCTCATCGTAGAGGCGCATGGAAAGAATCGCGAGATATCTCAGAGGTTAAAGAGATTTGGACTAAATATGAAGACGTTTTAGAGAAATTAGTCGGTTCGTATTATGCGATTATTGAACGGATTGAGCATATAGGTACACTTAAGACTTTAGAAGGCGGGCCTTTTGAAGTTCTTTGCAATATTCTATCTATCCCTTTTTACTCAAGTTATTTTTTTAGGAAAGAGACAGATGCCAAATGGTTTCCCTTGTTAAAGAAAAAGTTATACTTCTCACCGGAGAAAATAGAATATGATGATGCCGGTAATGCATTATTTTGGCGTGTACTTGACTATCTCGAACGAGTTTCAGAGCAAGTTGCCAAAAATGCCCAATATGGTAAAGAGCTAATTGAAATCATTGAGGGCCTTGTCCAGCTTTCCTTAACCAAGAAGAGGATCAACAATTATCATATCTGGTGGTATTGCGTTAAGATCCTGAATAATCTCCCGCCTGCAGTAATTAAAGAGAATCTTGCCATCGACAAGTTTAAAATGTGGCTTTCTGTATGGACTGATCATTCGTTGGGGAGCGATCTGACGATTAGTGATATCGGAGAAAAGCTTTTACCTAAATGTTTGGGCAATGATTTTGGCCCAGATTATGTCTATGCCGAGAATATAGTTCTTGCGATTACTACGATTCGAGCGGGTGGTAAATCAAATGCGTTTACAAAACGCGATGATGCCCTGATGGAGTGGCAAGTATATTGGATTTTGGATGCGTTCAAGAAACATAGCCAGCTAATTGGGCAAAAGTGTTCTGTCCGGATTGTTTTCGAATTAGCCCAGAGATTAAGCAGGGCGTTGGAATATAAGCAGAAGGATCATTATTCTGATCTCGAGATAGGTGGGGCAGTCTATCAGCTCAAGGTCGAAAGGGTTCTTGCTGACAATTTGGAGCCCGGTAATATTCAGTTCCAATATGATAAATATTCCGCTACTGTTGCTCAATTTTCTGAAGATCAGCTCAAGGGAGTAGATCGAGAGAATGATTTCTGGGCGCTTCATAATCTAGAGCCGCAAATTGAATTAAAACACTTCACATTCACTGCTTTAACAAAAGATTCTTTTATCGCTGAGATCAAAAGAAATGTGCCTGAAGGTATTAGCTGGGAGAGTGCGGATAAATATGAACAAAAGCTTTTGAGTATTCACGAAGGTCTGTTCTCTGATTATTCGCACATATGGTGTCGGACATTAAAAAGCGGCTCTGAGCATGGAGATGGAGCGGAAGATGTCTTGACTGTCATTTTACGCGACGTATTACTTGCTAAGTGTGAGACAAATCGAGAAGAAGGAAAACAGGTCTTAAATGCATTTTTAAGCAATAACAAATATCAGTTTCCTATCTTTAGACGGTGTGTTCTTTTATGTGTCGATAATTTCTGGGCAGATTACCACGGATATTTGGATAAGCTGCTTGATGTTGTTCCGACCGTTCTCGCGGAGTCAGATCTTGAGGTTGAGATGCATGATGTTCTGCAAAACCATAATTCTGATTTCAGTCCTACTTTGGAAGGAAGATTGAAAGACCTAATTGATAAAGTCCCTCAATACTACATAAATAAGGGAGATGAGAAGTTGGTTGCGTATTGGCGATATAAATGGCTGTCGCCTTTGCGTGAAAACACAGAATTTAAGTCCTTATATGAGGAGGCAAAGCAAAAGGCCGAACCTAAAGATGGTAAGCCTTATGCCGTTGAGCGATCCTCGTTCAAGGGTGGGTTTGTGGGGCATAAATCACCGGTCGCAAAGGAAGAAATGCTTCAAAAAACCGCGGCCGAGATAGTGAAATACCTGGCAGATTTCAAGGGTGCCGATTTCTGGCACGGTGCTTTTGAAGGAGAGCCTGATAAAGAGGGGCTCGCGGATATTTTGCAAGCCGTTGTAAAAGAAGAGCCTAAGAAGTTTACCGATGATCTTGGTATCTTTATGTCCACGGATTATTTTTATTTGCATCGGATATTCCGAGGAATAAAAGAGGTCTGGAATGCGGGAAGTCAAATTGACTGGGATAATATCTTTAACTTTAGCATCAAATATTTAAATAGGGGCAAAGATGTCATTGTGGCTGAAGCGTTAAAAGCGCAAGGCGAAGATAGCGGCAAAGGACGTTATATCTGGATTGTAGAGGCGATCGTTGAATTAATTGGTGACGGTTCAAGAGACGATAAGCGAGCGTTCGATCCAAAGTATTTTGATAAAGTAGAACAGATTTTTGATTTGATACTTCCGTTACTGAAAGGTGAGAAGAATCCCGATACTCAAAGAGATGCATTAACCTATGCTTTGAATACTACGCTTGGCCGGACGATCATGGCGTATGTGTCATTTTCCTTGAGAGTTGCGAGGACAACACAGGGAAAAAGAGCTAATTGGGGACGCGTTAAGTTTGAAAAATATCTTCCTATCGGCATAGATGGGTATGTTTGGTTTGGGTCTTATCTGCCGCAGATGAAATACTTAGACAGCGATTATACGGTTGAAAAAATAAATTACTTTGCCAAACCCGATGCACCTGAATTTGAGTGGCAAATGTTTATGGAAGGGTATTTGACCGGAGCCAGGGTATACAAAGACTTATATATACTAATGAGGCTCAATTATGAAAAAGCTTTGGCGAGCACAGTATTTAAAGGCAGGGCAGACGAAAGGCTTGTGGAGCATGTCTGCATCGGATATCTCCAGCTTGGTGAGTCTCTAAACAAGAATAATGAAGACGGGAAACCAAGTCTTTTCTGGAAAATGCTCGATGAGGTCAATACTGATGATAAGCGGAGCCGGTGGGAAGATGTGGCTGGCTTCTTCTGGTCAATATCCGGCAGGAGGCTTAAAAAAGAAGAGAAAGATGATCAAGAAGATCCTTCTGAAGAAACAAAAAATAAAGTGGTCGCTTTCTGGGAATGGACTTTCAGAGAACAAGAGACCGTTAAAACAAAACTCGGCGAGGCATACGGTTCGTTCTTAAGCCGTATGGCGGAATTAACAATTTGGCTCGATAAAATCGACGAAACGAAAGAGAAGTGGCTCTTACTTTCAGCGCCTTATATCGAAATTCAGCATCGATCCGCGTTTTTTATTGAGTATTTAACTAAATTTGATGACGAAGATAGCATTAAACGTATCGGGAAGATATTTCTGAAAGTTTTGGAGACTGCAACGCCAACTTTCCGGCAGGAAGAAATTCAATTGATTATTGAGCGTCTTTATAAGATTGGCGAGAAGGATACCGCTGTTAAAGCAGATGCGGATAATATCTGCAACACTTATGGCAGACGCGGGATTCATTTTTTGAAGGATTTATTTTATAAGAATCAGAAATAATGGCCGATAAAATTATGTCATATTTTAAGAATGAAGATGTTCAGAAAATTAATTCCGATTTGTTGACTCTCAAAGAGCGATATCTTAATCTTGTTACTAAAATATTTAGATTATCTGAGAACCTAAAAGAAGAAAAAGCTAAGGAATATTTGTTTCATGGGGTGGCTCGCAGGTTAGATGTTATTGAGCGCTGTGTGGAGAATATTTATTCAATATTCCCTTTAGAAAGAGAAACGTTATTAAACCGGGAAGAGTTGAAAGATGTTGATATTAATTTGCACGCGTTCTTTATAAATATTTTTGGGCTTCTGGACAATTTGGCATGGGTGTTGATTCACGAAAAACGACTAAAGATTAATAAGAAAAGCGTGGGCCTATACATTGATAAAGCGCAAGCATGCTTTGAAAAAGAGTTTCGCGACTATCTTAACTTAGATCGTATGAAAAAATGGCACAACGAATATCTAAAAAACTATCGTGATGCGTTGTCGCATCGTATTCCGCTTTACGTGCCGCCTAAAACTCTAACTTCAGAGCAGAAAAATCATACCGATTTTATTGATAAACAGTTAAACGATAGCATCAAATTGCGTGACTATAATGCCATGAATAAATTGCACAATCAGGATGATGAAATTGGAAGCCCATGTCCATTTTTTATTCATTCCATATCTGAAGAGGAAAGCAGGTATGTCGTTTTGCATGCGCAGGTAATTACTGATTTCAAAACAGTCGAGGAAATTATCGATAATTTTTGTGATTCATTTATTGGGCGTTGTGATAAGACATAGTTAATATAATGATAAATAGGGACTAAGCATATTACCCCGATATAAAACGCGCGGCGGTGATCGTGAAGCTCAAAAAGTCGTTTTATGGGAGAAGTGAGTAGTGGCGTATAGAAAAGCATATCCTTCCAAATTAAGCTTTGCCCTCAAAGGTGATAGTCTACACGTGCATTCGTCTGGCGAAACACAATATAATCCTGATCTATGGGGCATTAAATATTTATTCGATCATGGCCTACCCGATAAACTTGCAAAGCTTTATGTCAATGGTGCTATATCAAATACTACTGCTTTGAGGATGTTTTTTCTGAAACATTTATTTCCTAATATCGAGTTCCATGATGCTGAGAACGATAAGTTTAGTACTATCGCTGAAGAAATCATAAAAAATGCCGGAACAAAGTATATCACCTATGCCTCAAACGAATATCCACTCAATAATAGAGGCACTAAAGATAAGTTAGAGTCTTGTATTGAGAAAGAATTGGCCGATAACCTTTCGAGGCATATTCCGGATTTTTCTACGAGAGCTAAAGTTGTCCGACAGTTTCCCGCCAACATCTTTAGGAATCATATTAGTGAGAATTCCAGAATAACCGACAAGCTTTGGATTGATATGGTTTCGATGAATAGCTTAGGAGAGTTGTCTCCTATTGAGCTGAAGGTGAGTGGCAACATTCCGTTAGACTTATTCGCGCAAGGGCTTGATTACGGCATTTATTGTCATCTTTTTAAGAAGCATATTAAGGATAATTGGTTTAATGAGCGCATTGGGCCCAAAAAAGATAAGATAACCATTTATTATATCGGGGAGGAATTTCATCCTGCGCTTGTCGGGAGGGATGAGGAGAATGGTATTATTTCTCTTGTCAGGAACAATGAGTTTTTCAATATCGTATTTGTAAAAATTACTGTTGATAAAAAAAGACAGTGCATCACAGGCAAATCAGAAGTTATTTTTGATGCAAGGAATCAATGCGGATTATAATCCATCGTGGAACTCATCAGATTGGCGGTAGTTGTGTTGAGGTTGAAGCGAGTGGCACCAGAATCCTCATTGATTTCGGGATGCCGCTTCAGGACGCCTGCGGCGCTGATTTTAACGACCGCGCCCTTGATGGCAAGTCATTACAGGGTCTTATTGACGATAAGGTTCTGTTTGATGTTCAGGGATTGTATATCGGCGCTGATCCTTCTGTAGACGCCGTTCTTATTTCGCACTCCCACAAAGACCACTACGGCCTGCTTCCGTATATTAATCCAAAGATTCCGGTATACATCAGCAAGGGGTCTTATGAGTTGGTGCGCGCGCTAAATGTTTTCCTGCCGGTATCGAAGCATACCACTATTAATACGCCAGTTTTTTTGCGGCATAATCGGCCGGTTAAGATAGGCGGGTTTTCCATTACGCCGTATCTGGTTGATCACTCCGGCTTTGACGCGATGGGATTTCTGATAAGCGAGGCGGCCACAGGGAAAACTGTTCTGTATACCGGAGATTTCCGCGCAGGCGGATGGACGCGGAAACGCTACGATGATTTTATAAGTAAGCCTCCCAAGCGGGTTGATTGCCTTCTAATGGAAGGCACCATGCTTGCGCGCGAAGGCGGTAAATATCCTGATGAGCCAGCCGTGGTGCAAGGCGTTATCGGGGCTATTCGAAAAAGCGCAAATACGGTTATCTTGATATATTGTTCTGGTCAAAATATCGATCGTATTGTTTCGTTATACAAAGCCGCGCGTAAGACAAAAGCGCTTCTTGTGGTGGATCCGTATACTGCGTATATGCTCAAAGTAGCGGGTGATGTATCAAGCCGTATTCCGCAGATCGAATGGGAC